>NZ_JBSFZS010000008.1:0-110670 GCF_053600395.1 Streptomyces sp. NPDC005070
ATGCCGGTCGCGAAGAGGCGCTGTACGACGAGATCGTGCAGGTCACGGGCGATGCGGTCGCGGTCCTCGTAGACCGCGAGGAGTTCACGGCTGTGTGCGGGGTCTGCCGCGATCCTTCGGCGACTGCCACGAGGCTGCCCGCGGCCTTTCTGCGAGCGCCGCGGGTCCGGTCGGCCTGCTGGTGGGCGCCGCCGGGCTGCTCGGCCTTCCGGCGGCGCCGTGGGGGCCGGCAGGGGCCGCTCGCGGCGAGCGCGTCCGAGGCTGCCGCGGGCCGTCGGGCGTGCGGCAGCCTCCGGGCCGTCGCGGGGCATCCGTCGCGGGGTCGGCGTGGGGCCCAGACGCGGGTTCTTCGTCGCGGGGCGCCGGCGCGGGTTCTCCGTCGCGTGGCTGGGCGTGTGCGCCGCAAGTCCCGCGGCGTACGCTGATAGGCGCACCTTTTTCCTGGATCCGGAGCACCTTTTTCGTGACTGAGCAGCCCCGTCGGCCGCAGAAGACCGGCAAGCCCTACCGCCGCCCCCAGAAGGACCCGGTCCGCATGCTCGCCTTCGAGGCGCTGCGGGCCGTGGACGAGCGGGACGCGTACGCGAACCTCGTCCTTCCGCCGCTGCTGCGCAAGGCGAGGCAGAAGGGCGACTTCGACGCACGGGACGCCGCGCTCGCCACCGAGCTGGTGTACGGCACGCTGCGCCGCCAGGGGACGTACGACGCCGTCATCTCGGCGTGTGTCGACCGGCCGCTGCGGGAGGTCGACCCGCCGGTCCTCGACGTGATCAGCCTCGGCGTCCATCAGCTCCTCGGCACCCGCATCCCGACGCACGCGGCCGTCTCCGCCTCGGTCGAGCTGGCCCGGGTGGTGCTCGGCGACGGGCGCGCCAAGTTCGTGAACGCCGTGCTGCGCAAGGTCGCGGGGCAGGACCTCGACACCTGGCTGGAACAGGTCGCGCCGCCCTACGACGAGGACCCCGAGGACCATCTCGCCGTCGTGCACTCGCACCCGCGCTGGGTCGTCTCGGCGCTGTGGGACGCGCTGGGCGGCGGCCGGGCCGGTATCGAGGACCTGCTGGAGGCCGACAACGAACGGCCCGAGGTGACGCTCGTCGCCCGGCCCGGACGCTCCACCGCCGACGAACTCCTCGACGCCCTCGACGAGGACTCGGGGCTTCCCGGGCGCTGGTCCCCGTACGCCGTGCGGCTCACCGAGGGCGGCGAGCCGGGCGCCATCGACGCCGTACGGGAGGGCCGCGCGGGCGTGCAGGACGAGGGCAGCCAGCTCGTGGCGATCGCCCTGGCGAACGCGCCGCTCGACGGGCCCGACCGGGTCTGGCTGGACGGCTGCGCCGGACCCGGCGGCAAGGCCGCGATGCTGGCCGGGCTGGCCGCCGAGCGGGGAGCGACGCTGCTCGCCTCCGAGAAGCAGCCGCACCGCGCGGGCCTCGTGGCCAAGGCACTCGCCGGGAACCCGGGCCCCTACCAGGTCATCGCCGCCGACGGCACCCGCCCGCCGTGGCGGCCCGGCACGTTCGACCGGGTGCTCATGGACGTGCCCTGCACCGGCCTGGGCGCGCTGCGCCGCCGTCCCGAGGCTCGCTGGCGGCGCCGCCCCGAGGACCTCGACGGCTTCGGACCGCTCCAGCGGGGACTGCTGCGCACGGCGCTCGCGTCGGTGCGGGTCGGCGGTGTCGTCGGCTACGCGACCTGCTCGCCGCACCTCGCCGAGACCCGCGCGGTCGTCGACGACGTCCTCAAGCACTTCGAGGACGGCTCCGCCGAACTGCTCGACGCCCGCCCGCTGCTGCCCGGCGTACCGGCGCTCGGGGACGGCCCCGACGTCCAGCTCTGGCCGCACCTGCACGGGACGGACGCGATGTACCTGGCTCTGATCCGCCGAACGGCCTGACCCGCCGCCTCCGCCGGACCGGCCGACCCGACACCCGGCGGGTGTCGTCCGGATCGGTCCGGCAACCGTCCCGCCCTGGCCCGGGCCCCGGTCCGGGTCCGCCCCGGTCCCGGCCCGTCAGTCGGGCGGCCGGGCCGGTCTCGTGGCGTCGCCCGCGTCCCCGGCGTCCCCCACGTCCTGGGCTCCGGCGGCGGGCTCGGGGGACGCCGCGAACGTCCCGGACCCGGTCGGCCCCGGTGCCTTGCCGGCCCGGGAGCCCCCGTCCTCGTGCGCGAGCCGGGCGGGCCACCACACCTTCGGGCCGACGTCGAGGAAGAGTGCGGTGACCAGCACCGAGCGCACCACGAAGGTGTCCAGGAGCACGCCGAGCGCGACCGCGAAACCGATCTCCGCGAACCCGACGATCGGCAGGGTGCCCAGTGCCGCGAACGTGCCCGCCAGGACCAGACCGGCCGAGGTGATCACGGCCCCGGTGGTGGCCAGGCCCGTCACCACGCCCTGCCGGGTGCCGTGACGGATCGCCTCCTCGCGGATCCGGGTGGTCAGGAAGATGTTGTAGTCGATGCCGAGCGCCACCAGGAACACGAAGACGAACAGCGGGAAGGCCACGTCCTCGCCCGCGTAGTCGAAGACGTGCCGGAAGGCCAGCGCGCTCACACCGAGTGCGGTCGCCAGCGACAGCACCACGGTCCCGATCAGCAGGAGCGGGGCGACCAGCGCGCGCAGCAGGACGCTCAGGACCAGCAGGACGACCAGCAGGACGAGCGGGATGACCAGGTAGTTGTCGTGCGTCTGGGCGTTCTCCATGTCCAGCAGGGCCGCCGAGCCGCCGCCCACCTTCGCGTCGGCACCCGGTACGGCGTGCACCGCGTCGCGTACCCGCTCCACGGTGTCCTTCGCCGCCGTGCTGTCGGCCGGGGCGCGGGTGGTCGCCTCGAACAGCACCCTGCCGTCGTGCACGGGCGCGGTGCCCGGTGGCACCCCGATGCTCGATGTCACCACGCCCGGGTCCGCCGCCACGGCCTCGCCGACCTGTCTGCCCTGGGCCGTGTTGGACACGATGACCAGCGGATCCCCGTCGCCCGCGGGGAAGTAACGCGCCGACACCTCCTGGCCGACGATCGAGTCCGGTTTGCCGGTGAACTGGTCGGCGTTGGGGATGCCCGCGGCGCGGAGCTGGATGAGGCCGAGGGACAGCAGCCCGAGGGCCAGCGCCGTGGCCACCCAGAACGTCCGGGGGCGGCGGGCGATCCGCCCGCCCATGTGCGCCCAGACGCCGCTCCTGGTCGGATCGGCCGAGCCGAGGTGCGGGACGGCCGGCCAGAAGATCCAGCGGCCGAAGACGAGCAGCAGGGCGGGGAAGAGCGTGAGCATGGCGAGCAGCGCCACGGCCACGCCGATCGCCGCGACCGGCCCGAGACCCCGCGTCGAGTTCATCTCGGCGACCAGCAGCACCAGCATGCTCAGGACGACGGTCGCGCCCGAGGCGAGGATGGCGGGACCGGCCCGGTTCATGGCGAGGGCCATCGCCTCGTGCCGGTCCTCGTGGCGGCGCAGTTCCTCGCGATAACGGGCGACCAGCAGCAGGGCATAGTCGGTCCCCGCGCCGAACACCAGCACGGTGAGAATGCCCGCGCTCTGGCCGTTGACGGTCAGACCGGCGTGTTTCGCCAGCAGATAGATCAACGCCTGGGCCGTGAAGAGGGCGACGACGACGCCGAGCAGCGGCACGAACAGGAGGGTCGGGCTGCGGAAGGTGATCAGCAGCATCACGATGACGACGGTCATCGCGGCATAGAGCAGCGTCGAGTCGATGCCCTCGAAGGCCTTGGCGGAGTCGGCGGCCGTACCGCCGGGCCCGGTGACGTGCACGGAGAGCCCGTCGCCGCCCTTGCCGACCTGGTCACGGATGGAGTCGACGGCGGGGGAGATCCGCTGCCAGCCCGCCGCGTCCATCGTGATCGGGACGTACACCTGCGCCGCGCGGGGGTCCGGCTGCCGGTCGAAGACCGGCCCGCGGGTCTCCGTGCCGCGGATGCCGTGCTCGTCAAGCGTCTTGAGCTGCCGGACGTCCTCGGCGATCTGCCGCCGGTCCTGCGCCGTCAGCCCGTCCGGGCGCGCGTAGACGACGACCGCGGGGATCTGCTCCGGCCTGAACTCCTTCGAGATGTCGAGGACCTGGGTGGATTCGGCCGAGCCCGGCAGCCAGGACTGGGCGTCGTTGTCCTGGGCGTCGCTGAGCTTCGTTCCGAGGGGTGCCACGAAGAGGAGGATCAGGAGCCACAGGCCCAGGACCAGCCACTTGGAGCGCCGTCCGCACACGCCTTTAATGGCCGCGTGCTTCCAGACGTCGAGCCGCTTCATGCCCACCCCCGAGACCGGACGCAGCGTCGCTGGGCCGTCCAGGATGGCACGGCGGACCGCCGTACGGCAGCCGCCGGCCGATCCAGGTCCGGACCGAGGCGGGCAACGGGCCCGGGGCATGGCAGTCTTGGGGCATGGCCGCGCAGATCAACCCCAGCATCCTGTCCGCCGACTTCGCCCGTCTTGCCGAGGAGGCAAGGGCGGTCGAAGGCGCGGACTGGCTCCATGTCGACGTCATGGACAACCATTTCGTACCGAACCTCACCCTCGGGGTACCGGTCGTAGAGTCTTTGGCCCGTGCGACGGACACTCCGCTGGACTGCCATCTGATGATCGAGGACGCCGATCGGTGGGCGCCCCAGTACGTGGAAGCCGGTGTCGGCTCCGTCACCTTCCATGTGGAGGCGGCCGCCGCGCCCGTCCGGCTCGCCCGGGAGATCCGGGCCAAGGGGGCCCGCGCCTCCATGGCGCTCAAGCCCGCGACCCCCATCGAGCCGTACGAGGATCTGCTGCCCGAGCTCGACATGCTGCTGATCATGACCGTCGAGCCCGGATTCGGGGGCCAGGCTTTTCTTGACATCATGCTCCCCAAGATCCGCCGCACGCGCGAGTTGATCAGCAAGCACGGCCTGGAACTGTGGCTCCAGGTCGACGGCGGTGTCTCGGCCTCGACCATCGAGCGGTGCGCGGAGGCGGGCGCCGACGTGTTCGTCGCCGGTTCGGCGGTGTACGGGGCGGCGGACCCCGCCCAGGCGGTGCGTGCACTGCGCACCCAGGCGGAGGAGACGACGGCCCGTGCGTCCTGGGCGTGCGACCACTGAGCCAAGGAAACGTGAACGCCGCCCATCAGGGCGGATCAAGTGCGCCGGATCTGCAAGGATGAACGGCGAATCCAGAGTGTGAACACAAGTGAGGAGAACGCCGTGTCGGGTATGTCGGCGGGCCGGTCAGCCATGCGGATGGGACCCGCTGAGCTGGTCCAGGCGGCGGCCATGGCCCGCCGCTTCTACCTCGAGGGCAAGTCCAAGATCCAGATCGCCGAGGAGTTCGGCGTCAGCCGCTTCAAGGTGGCCCGGGTCCTGGAGACCGCTCTCGAACGGGATCTCGTGAGGATCGAGATCCGCGTCCCCGCCGAGCTCGACGCGGAGCGCTCGGACGCGCTGCGTGCCCGCTACGGCCTGCGGCACGCCGTCGTCGTCGAGTCCCCGGCCGAGGCCGAGGAGTCGCCCGACCCGGAGAACCTCGGTGAGGTGGCCGCCGACCTGCTCGGCGAGCTCGTCAACGAGGGCGATGTGCTCGGCCTCGCCTGGGGCCGCTCCACCATCCACATGGCGGCGGCGCTGGACAGGCTCGCGCCGTGCACCGTGGTGCAGCTGACGGGTGTGTACGACGCCGGGACCGCCGAACGCGGCTCCGTCGAGGCCGTCCGCCGTGCCGCGCAGGTGTCCGGCGGAGACGCCCACCCCATCTACGCGCCGATGCTCCTGCCCGACGCGGCCACCGCGGCGGCGCTGCGCAACCAGACGGGGATCGCCCGCGCCTTCGAGTACTTCGACAAGGTGACGGTCGCCTGCGTCTCCATCGGCTCCTGGGAGCCCGGCATCTCCACGGTGCACGACATGCTCAGCGACGAGGAGCGCGCGCACTACGCCTCGCTCGGGGTCGCCGCCGAGATGTCCGCGCACCTCTTCGACGCCGAGGGCCGCCGGGTCGGGCGTGACCTGGGCGAACGCTGCATCACGGTCGAGGCCGACCGGCTGCGCCGCATCCCCGAGGTCGTCGCCATAGCGGGCGGACACCGCAAGGCGGCCGCCATCGACGCGGTGCTGCGGTCCGGGCTGGTCACCAGCCTGGTCACGGACACCGCGGCCGCGGACGCGCTGATGACGGCGGGCCCGGCCCCGCGTCCGGCACTGAACCGGGCGGACCCGGACGGGTCCTGACGACGGCACCCAGCGCGCGCCGCGAGGGGACGGCCGTGGCAGCATCGACATCATGCCGCCACGCCCGTCCCCTCGCGCGTTCCCGGGCCCGGCGACCACGACAACTCGTTGAAGGCGGTACTGAGATGACCCACGGTCCGCTCGCGGTGGTGTGCCGTTCGGCCGGGTGGCAGGTCACCGAACTCGACCTCACCGGGGTGCTCGACAAGGGCGCCTTCATGGCGCGCTGTGTCCGCGCCCTCGACCTTCCGGAGTGGTTCGGGCGGAACTGGGACGCCCTCGGCGACCTCCTGGGCGACCCCGACTGGGGACCGGCCAGTCCGGGCAGACTCATCGTGGTGACCGGCTGGCGCCCCTACGCGCGGGCACGGCCCGAGGAGTGGGAGACCGCACAGGCGGTGCTGGCGACGGCTTCCGGTTACTACCAGGCCGCCGACGCGGCGCTCTCGGTCGTCCTCTCCCTTGGAGGATCCGACCAACTGCCCTCTGACCAGCCTGGATGATCCGCCTGGGGACCTCGTACCGGCCGGCATGGGACAATGAAGTACGTGCTCTTCCCCCTGGCTGACCTGTCCGGGGGCCACCTCTGATCGACTGGGATGTGCAGCACGTGCGTTTCCTCAACGACATCCAGCCCCCGTACGACCTGACGTACGACGACGTCTTCATGGTGCCCAGCCGCTCGGCCGTCGGCTCGCGTCAGGCAGTGGACCTCGCCTCTCCGGACGGGACCGGCACCACCATCCCGCTCGTCGTCGCCAACATGACGGCGATCGCCGGCCGCCGGATGGCCGAGACCGTCGCCCGCCGCGGTGGCCTTGTCGTCATTCCGCAGGACATTCCGATCGACGTCATCACCGAGGTCGTCTCCTGGGTCAAGGGACGCCACCTGGTGCTCGACACCCCGATCGTCCTCGCACCCCACCAGACCGTCGCCGACGCGCTGGCGCTGCTGCCCAAGCGCGCGCACAACGCGGGCGTCGTCGTCGACGAGGACGGCCGCCCCGTCGGTGTCGTGACCGACGCCGACCTCACCGGCGTGGACCGCTTCAGCCAGCTCTCCGAGGTCATGTCCAAGGACCTGCTGCTCCTCGACGCGGACATCGAGCCGCGTGAGGCGTTCAACCGGCTCGACGCCGCCAACCGCCGCTACGCCCCCGCCGTGGACGCGGACGGCAAGCTGGCCGGCATCCTGACCCGCAAGGGTGCCCTGCGCGCCACGCTGTACTCGCCGGCCACCGACGCGAACGGCAGGCTGCGCATCGCCGCCGCCGTCGGCATCAACGGCGACGTGGAGGGCAAGGCCAAGCAGCTTCTGGACGCGGGCGTCGACACGCTCGTCATCGACACGGCGCACGGCCACCAGGAGTCGATGATCAGTGCCGTCAGGACCGTGCGCGCGCTGGACCCGAAGGTGCCGATCGTCGCGGGCAACATCGTCGCCGCCGAGGGCGTCAAGGACCTGATCGACGCGGGCGCCGACATCATCAAGGTCGGCGTGGGCCCCGGCGCCATGTGCACCACCCGCATGATGACCGGCGTCGGCCGGCCGCAGTTCTCCGCCGTCCTGGAGTGCGCCGCCGAGGCGAAGAAGTACGGCAAGCACGTGTGGGCCGACGGCGGTGTCCGTCACCCCCGCGACGTCGCGATGGCGCTGGCCGCCGGCGCGTCCAACGTCATGGTCGGCTCGTGGTTCGCCGGCACGTACGAGTCCCCGGGCGACCTTCACCAGGACGCCAGTGGACGCCTGTACAAGGAGTCGTTCGGCATGGCGTCCGCGCGGGCCGTCAAGAACCGCACCAGCGAGGAGTCCGCGTACGACCGGGCCCGCAAGGCGCTGTTCGAGGAGGGCATCTCCACCTCGCGGATGTTCCTCGACCCGTCCCGACCGGGCGTCGAGGACCTGATCGACTCGATCATCGCGGGCGTCCGTTCCTCCTGCACCTACGCGGGCGCCAACTCCCTTGAGGAGTTCGCGCAGAACGCGATCGTGGGCATCCAGAGCGCCGCCGGCTACGCCGAGGGCAAGCCGCTGCACGCGAGCTGGAGCTGATCCTCCGCCCTTCCCGTACGGCCCCTGTTCCCCTGCCGGGAGCGGGGGCCGTACGCGTGGGAGGGCTCCCCCGGCAGGCCGGAAGTCGCCTCGCGCAACCATCCGAAAGGCCCGCGCAACGAACACGCGCCGGGATGGGATGAACGCAACGATCTTGCGGAGATGCGCAAGGTTGCTGCATTACGCCCGTGAAGCCCGAACTCATAGGGTCGAGCGCTGTACACAGGCGTGGCGGGGACCCCGCTCGGCGGGTCCCGGCTGTCAGGGGTGCCGCCGGTTCCCGTCCTCTTCGACCGGCAGCGACGAAGGAGCCAACGCGTGCTCGATCAAGGCGCACCCCCGCAGTCCCCACCCACGTCCGCCCCGTCCGCCGCGGGTTTCGGCGCGCGTCTCATGCGCCGGAAGCCGGTGGAACGCCTGGTGCAGGAGGGCGGACACGGCGAGGGCGGCTCGCTGCGGCGCTCCCTCGGCCTGTGGCAGCTCACCATGATCAGCATCGGTGCCACGCTCGGCACCGGCATCTTCGTGGTCCTCGGCGAGGCCGTCCCCAAGGCCGGACCCGCGGTCACGGTGTCCTTCGTGATCGCCGGCCTCACCGCGCTCTTCTCCGCCCTCTCCTACGCGGAGCTCGCCGGCACCATCCCGGTCGCCGGATCCTCGTACTCGTACACCTACGCGACGATGGGCGAGCTGATCGCCTGGATCTGCGGCTGGTGTCTGGTCCTGGAGTACGGCGTCTCGGTCGCGGCCGTCGCGGTCGGCTGGGGCGAGTACCTGAACGAGCTGCTCGACGGCACCATCGGCGTCACCATTCCGGACGCGCTCTCCGCGCCGCCCGGTGACGGCGGCCTCTTCAACCTGCCCGCGCTGATCGTCGTCCTGCTCGCGATGGCGTTCCTGCTCGGCGGAGCCCGCGAGTCGGCGCGCGCCAACACCATCATGGTGGCCGTGAAGATCGCCGCGCTGGTGCTGTTCTGCGCGATCGGCGTCCAGGGCCTGCGCTCAGGCAACTACGAGCACTTCATGCCGCTCGGCATGGCGGGCGTCAGCGCCGCCGGTGCCACCCTGTTCTTCTCCTACATCGGCTTCGACGCCGCCTCCACCGCCGGCGAGGAGGCCAAGGACCCGCAGCGCGACCTGCCGCGCGCGATCATGCTCTCGCTGGTCATCGTGACCGCGCTGTACGTCCTCGTCGCGGCCGTCGCCGTCGGAGCGAAGCCCTGGCGGCAGTTCGGCGACTCGGAGGCCGCGCTCGCCGAGATCATGAAGGACGTCACCGGGCAGACCTTCTGGGGCACGCTGCTGGCGGCCTGCGCCGTCATCGCCATCGCCAGTGTCGTGCTGACCGTGCTCTACGGCCAGACCCGCATCCTGTTCGCGATGGCCCGGGACGGGCTGGTGCCCAAGGTGTTCGCCCGGGTCCACCCGAAGACCGGCACGCCCCGCGCCAACACGGTCATCGTCTCGCTGTTCTGCGGTGTCCTCGCCGCCGCGATCCCGCTCGGCCAGCTCGCCGACGCCACCAGCATCGGCACGCTGTTCGCGTTCGCACTGGTCAACGTCGCCGTCGTGGTGCTGCGCCGGACGCGCCCGGCCATGCGCCGTACTTTCCGGGTTCCGCTCGTGCCGGTGCTGCCCGCGATCGGCTTCCTGCTGTGCGTGTGGATGATGGCCAGCCTCTCGGCCGTCACCTGGGTGGTCTTCGGCGTCTGGATGGCCGTCGGGCTCGTGTTCTACTTCAGTTACGGCTACCGCAAGTCCCGGATGGCGACCGCGGAAGCCGTCGCCGAGCAGCCGTAGAACCCGTCGCAGGAACCCTCGCAGGAACCCCTCGCAGAAAAGTGAACCACCCGCAGTGCTGAACGATCTCGACGAACGCATCGTGCACGCCCTCGCCGAGGACGCCCGCCGCTCCTACGCGGACATCGGACAACTGGTCGGCCTGTCCGCGCCCGCCGTGAAGCGGCGGGTCGACCGGCTGCGGGCCACCGGGGCCATCACCGGGTTCACCGTACGGGTGGACCCGGCGGCGCTCGGCTGGGAGACGGAGGGGTTCGTCGAGATCTACTGCCGCCGGAACACCTCTCCCGAGACCATCCAGCGGGGTCTGGAGCGGTATCAGGAGGTCGTGGCCGCCTCCACCGTCACCGGGGAGGCGGACGCGGTGGTCCAGGTGTTCGCCTCCGACATGCGGCACTTCGAGCGGGTGCTCGAACGGATCGCGGGGGAGCCGTTCGTGGAACGGACGAAGTCCGTTCTGGTGCTGTCGCCGCTCCTGCGGAGGTTCTCCTCGGGGTCGCCCACGTAGTCAGTCCGCCGTCTTCCTCGCCAAGGCGTTGTTGCCGATCGAGTTGTGGACGCTGAAGCTCACCGCGTCCGAGCGGTAGCGGTCGTCGGACCATTCCACCGGGCGGCCCTCGCGCGTGGTGGTGACCCGGCGGACACGCAGCAGGGGGCTGGTGCGGCGGACGCCGAGGAGGTCGGCGTCCTGGGCGCTCGCCGCTACGGCGTCGATGACGTGCTCGCCGTACGCGAAGACCAGACCGGTGTCCTCCAGGAGCCGCTGGGTGACGGAGGGGCAGTCGGGTTCGATCGCCGCGACGGCGGGGGAGATCCAGTCCGCGTACACCGTGCGCTCCAGCAGCACCGGTTCGCCGTCCAGGCCACGGACCCGCAGCACGTGCAACACCGTTGTCCCTTCCTGGAGTTGGAGGCGTACGGCGTCCTCCGCCGTCGCCGGGCGGTACTCCTGCGCCATCACGTGGCCGGTCGCCTCGCGCCCCATGGCCCGCGCCCACTGGGCGAAGCTGCGCAGTTCGGCGAAGCTCTGGCTGCGACGGCCGGCGAGGACCACGCGCCGGGCCCCCTGGCGGGACCCGATGAGCCCCTCGGCGGTCAGGGCCGCGACGGCCTGGCGGACCGTGCCGCGCGAGACGCCGTAGTGGGCCGCGAGGTCCGTCTCCGCCGGCAGCAGGCTGCCCACGGTGTACTCCTCGCGGTCGATCGCCCGCCGCAGCTCCTCGGCGATCTCCTCGTGTCGCGCCGTCATTCTTCCCCTCTGGTTCAACCGCTGTGCACAGCCTGATCAGCCTAATCGACATCGGACGGTGCTCCGTGCCGGCTGGAATTGTGCAGGGAATAGGGGGTTGTGGTTTCACCGACGTTCACGAACAAGACACCATCGGCGGGCCTACTGAGGCCAACTTGTTCAGACAAGTTCTCCGCTCATCCCACCCTCGTGCGTCACCCTGGAGAGACCGTGACCGTGTTCCTGCCGAGGACCGCCCTCCTCACCGGCGGCCTCGCCGTCGCCGCCGCGCTCACCCTGAGCGCCTGCGGCGCCGCTCCCGACGACAAGGCGACCACCGCCGACGGCAAGAGCGCGGCCACCGCGACCTCCGCCGCGGACTTCGGCGGTCTCGACGCCCTCGCCAAGGCCGCGAAGAAGGAAGGCACGCTGCACGCGATCGCCCTTCCCCGCGACTGGGCCAACTACGGCGCTCTCATCGACGGCTTCACCAAGAAGTACGGCATCAAGATCCAGGTCGAGAGCCCCGACGGCTCCAGCCAGGACGAGATCAACGCCGTCACCTCGCGCAAGGGCCAGGACCGCGCCCCCGACGTCCTCGACCTCGGCAGCTCCTTCGCGCTGAGCGCGGCCCAGCAGGGTCTGCTCGCCCCCTACAAGGTGGCCGCCTTCGGCGACCTCCCCGAGGGCCAGAAGGACACCGCGGGCCGCTGGTTCAACGACTACGGCGGCTACATCTCCATCGGCTGCGACGCCAAGAAGGTCAAGGAGTGCCCCACGACCTTCAAGGACCTGCTCGAGCCGCGGTACAAGGGCCAGGTCGCGCTCAACGGCAACCCCACCAAGTCCGGTTCGGCGTTCGGCGGCGTGTACGCGGCCGCGCTCGCGAACGGCGGCTCCTTCGACGACATCCAGCCCGGCCTCGACTTCTTCGCCGAGCTCAAGAAGAACGGCAACTACACGCCCGTCGAGTCGACCCCGGCCACCGTCGAGAAGGGCGAGACGCCCATCAGCATCGACTGGGACTACCTGAACGCCGGATACGCCGACGAGTTCAAGGCCAAGGGCCTCGACTGGAAGGTGTCGGTCCCCGGCGACGGCCAGTTCTCCCAGTACTACTCCCAGGCCATCAACAAGGACGCCCCGCACCCGGCTGCCGCCCGCCTGTGGCAGGAGTACCTCTACAGCGCCGAGGGCCAGAACCTGTGGCTCAAGGGATACGCCCGCCCGGCCCTGATGACCGCCATGGAGAAGGCCGGCACCCTCGACAAGACCGCCGCCGACAGGCTTCCCGCGGTCTCGGGCACCCCGAGCTTCCCGACCGAGGCCCAGCAGAGCAAGGCCAAGACCGTGCTCGCCCAGGGCTGGGGCAAGGCCGTCTCCGGATGACCACCGCTCTCACCGAGGCCCCGGCCGACGTGGCGCCCGCCGCTGCCCACGGGCAGCGGCGGCGCCGCCGCGCCACCGGCCCGCTCGCCGTCCTCCCGCTGCTCGCCTTCGTGGCGATCTCCTTCGGTGTCCCCGCGCTCGCCATGCTGAACGGCGCCTTCACCGTCAAGGACCAGGTCACCGGCGCCACTTCGTACACCACGGCCAACCTGACCGGCTCGTTCCAGGGCGCCTACCTGACCGCGCTCGTGGGCAGCGTCAAGCTGTCCGCCGTCTCCGCCGGACTCGCGACCGTCCTCGGACTGTTGCTCGCGCAGGCCGTGGTGACCTCCCGCTTCCGCGCGCTGCGCGAGGCCGTGCTCACCGCCTCCGGCGTCCTCGCCAACTTCGGCGGTGTCCCGCTGGCCTTCGCCTTCGTCGCCACCCTCGGCAACTCCGGTGTGCTCACGAGCCGTTTGCACCTCGGGGAACATGGCTGGAACCTCTACAGCTTCTGGGGCCTGGTGGTCGTCTACCTGTACTTCCTGATCCCGCTCATGGTCCTCACCATCACGCCCGCCCTCGACGGCCTGCGCTCCCAGTGGCGCGAGGCGGCGCGGAACAACGGCGCGACCTCGGCGCAGTACTGGCGGCATGTGGCCCTGCCCGTCCTCGCGCCCTCGCTCCTCGGCGGGCTCGTGCTCCTCTTCGGCAGCGCCTTCGCCGCGTACGCCACGGCCGCCGCCATGGTGGGCAGCGCGGTGCCACTGGTCACCCTGCAGATCGCCGACGCCATCTCCGGCAACGTGCTGGTCGGCCAGGAGAACGTGGCGCTCGCCCTCAGCCTCGACATGGTCCTCATCGCGGGCCTGGTCATGGCCGTGTACCTGCCCCTGCAACGACGGAGCGCGCGATGGCTCGCCTGAACCTCTGGCGCTGGGTGGTCCTCGCCCTCGCCGCGCTGTACTTCCTGGTGCCCCTGGCCGCGTCCGTGATCTTCACGGTCGACGTGCCGGGACAGGGCGTCAGCCTCGACGCCTACACCCAGATCGTGTCCGCCGACGGCTTCGTCTCCAGCCTGCTGCTCTCGCTGGAACTCGCCGCCGCGACCATCGCCGTGGTGCTGCTCCTGATGGTGCCCGCCACGGTCGCGCTGCGGCTCGGCTCGCCCCGGCTGCGGCCCGTCGTCGAGGTGGTGTGCTCACTGCCGCTCGTCGTGCCGCCGATCGCGTTCGTCGCCGGCATCTCCACCGTCCTCAAGTGGGGGCCCGAACACCTCTCGCGCACCCCGCTGTTCCAGACCTTCGTGGCGATCCAGGACCCGGGCTTCCCCCTCGTCCTCGTCCTCGCGTACGTCGTGATGGCGCTGCCGTTCGTCTACCGGGCCCTGGACGCGGGACTGCGCGCCGTCGACGTGCGCACCCTCGTCGAGGCCGCCCGGAGTTGCGGGGCGAGCATGCCGCAGGCGCTCGTGCGGGCGGTGCTGCCCAATCTGCGCGGCGCGCTGCTCAACGCCTCCTTCCTCACCCTGGCCCTGGTGCTCGGTGAGTTCACGGTCGCCAGCCTGCTCGGCTACCAGCCCTTCGCCGTGTGGATCTACAGCGTCGGCGGCTCGCAGGCCCAGATGTCCGTCGCCGTCTCCGTGCTCAGCCTGTTTCTCACCTGGGCACTCCTTCTCGCGCTCGCCGTCCTCGGCGGCCGCTCCCGTACCGCTTCCGCCTCCCGGGGATGAACATGACCGTCGCCACGCTCGACAAGGCCGCCACCGTCGAATTCCGCGGACTCAGGCGGGAGTTCGGTCCGACCGTCGCTCTCGACGGACTCGACCTCACCGTCCGGCCCGGTGAACTGCTCGCCCTGCTCGGTCCCTCCGGCTGCGGCAAGACCACCGCGCTGCGCATGCTCGCCGGCTTCGAACACCCCGACTCCGGCGAGGTGCTGGTCGACGGCGAGGACATCACCCGGGTGCCGGCGCACCGCCGTGACGCCGGGATGGTCTTCCAGTCGTACAGCCTCTTCCCGCATCTGAGCGCTCTGGACAACGTGGCCTTCGGGCTGCGGATGCGCAAGGTGCGTACGGCCGAACGGCGTTCCCGCTCGGCCGAGTTGCTCGATCTCGTGGGCCTTGGGGACAAGGGCGAGCGGTTCCCGCACCAGCTCTCCGGCGGCCAGCAGCAGCGGGTCGCGCTGGCCCGCGCGCTCGCCCTGCGGCCCCGCGTCCTGCTGCTCGACGAGCCGCTGTCGGCGCTGGACGCCAAGGTGCGGCTGTCGCTGCGCGAGGAGATCCGCCGGCTCCAGCTCGAACTCGGCATCACCACCCTGTTCGTGACCCACGACCAGGAAGAGGCGTTGTCCATGGCGGACCGGGTGGCGGTGATGCGGGCCGGACGGCTGGAGCAGTGCGCTTCGCCCGCCGAGTTGTACGGGCGTCCCGCCACCGCCTTCGTCGCCGAGTTCGTGGGCACGATGAGCCGGATTCCCGGCACTCTCGGCGGCGACGGGGTCGACGTCCTCGGCCGGAGGCTGCCGGTGGACGGGGACGCGCCCGCCCCGGGGACCGTGGATGTGCTGGTGCGGCCGGAGGCGGTCCGGGTGAGCGCCGACGCCTCGGGCGACGCCCGGGTCGTCGCCACCGCGTTCCTCGGCGCGGCGACCCGGGTGACCGTACTGCTCGCCGACGGCACCGAGGTCAAGGCCGACCTGCCCACGCACGAGGCCACGACGCTCACGTCGGGCGCCGCCGTGACGGTCACCCTCCCGGACCGCCCGGTCCTGGTCGCCGCGCGTCCGAGTTGAGCGACGTCCGCCGCCGACTCCCCACCGCGGGTGTCCGTTGGCGGCCCCAGGCCCCACTAGCGGCCATCGCCCCCTCCGCCCCTACCCGTCCCGTACCCGGGGCTCCGCCCCGGACCCCGCTCCTCGAACGCCGGAGGGGCTGAACCTGCAGAAAGAGACCACCGTGACTCACCGCACCACCGCCCGGCCTTCCCTCCAGGCCGTTCTGTTCGACATGGACGGCACGCTCGTGGACACCGAGCGGCTCTGGTGGGAGGCGGTGGAGGAGGTGGCCGGCGGGCTCGGGTACGCCCTGACGGGGGCCGATCAGCCGCACGTCCTCGGACGGCCCGTCGAGCACACCGCCGCGTGGCTGGCCGGGGTCACCGGCGCACCGGGGGAGGAGACCGTGGCCGAACTGCACCGGCAGTTCGCGGACCGGGTCCGTACGGGCATCGTGCCGCGCCCCGGGGCGCGGGAACTGCTCGACGCGCTCGCCCGTGAGCGCGTGCCCACGGCTCTGGTGACCGCCTCCCCGCGGGCGGTCGCCGACACCGTCCTGGAGGCGCTCGGCGCCGGACGCTTCGCCGTCTCCGTCACCGCCGACGACACCGGGCGCACCAAGCCCGCCCCCGATCCCTACCTCGCCGCCTGCCGCGCCCTCGGGGTCGACCCCGCCGCCTGTGTCGCCGTCGAGGACACCCAGACCGGCGTCACCTCGGCCGAGTCGGCGGGCTGTGCCGTCCTCGCGGTGCCCTCCCTCGCGCCGATCGCGCCCGCCGCGGGCCGCACCGTGCTCGGCAGCCTGGAGGAGGTCTCCCCGGCCCGGCTGCGGGCCATGGTCGCCCCGGGCGAGCTGCGGGTGATGAGCTGGAACCTCTGGCTCGGCGGCACCGAGGTCGACGGGTACCGCGAGAAGCAGCTCAAGGTCATCACGGAGACCGGGGCGGACGTGGTCGGCCTCCAGGAGACGTACGGGGACGCGGCGCGGGAACTCGCCGAAGCCCTGGGCTGGTACCACCACCGGGCCGGCGACAACCTCGGCATCATCAGCCGCCACCCGGTCACCGCCGCGCTCGGCGACCCGGACGTCGGCTTCTACGGGGGAGCCGGAGTCCGGATCGAACTGGACGGCGGGCAGCGGGTGGACGTCTGGAGCGTCCACCTCGACTGCGCCCCCTACGGCCCCTACGAGGCCCGCTTCGACGGTCTTCCGGCGGCCGGACTGATCGCGCACGAGAGCGGCCGGCTCGCCCGGATGCGGGAGATCCTGCGGCGGATCGCCGACACCGGTGACGCGTCCGTGCCGGTCGTCCTGACCGGCGACTTCAACGTGCCCTCGCACCTGGACTGGCCGGACGTCGCCTGGCCGGTGACACGGGCCACCGAGGAGGCGGGCCTGCGCGACTCCTACCGGGAGGCCCACCCCGACCCGGCCCGGGACCCGGGACACACCTGGTCGCCCGTCCACACCGAGCACGAGGACGGCAGCGGGCGCCCGGAACCGCAGGACCGGATCGACTTCGTCCTGCACCGGGGCCTGACCGTCCTCGACTCCCGCACGCTGGTCGCCGGAAACCCGCGGGCCTGGCCGGACGTGGCGGGCAACGACTGGCCCTCCGACCACGCGGCGGTCGTCACCGTGTTCGCCGTGCCCAGGGGCGCCTGACGGGAGGGATCCGGTGACGGCGTGCAGCGCGCATTGAACGCTCAGTCAGTCCGGACCATTGCGGTCCGGGCTCAACATCGACTAGTTTGAGCCGCGCCCGCTACCCGCGAGTAACACATGGGTCACCACACGTCACCCGGCCACCCGACCGTCCTGTCGCCCTGGGGAGACCATGCGCTGGCCCATCGGCCGTACGCCCACGGTCCGTTCGCGGATCGTGGCTCTGTCGATCGCTCCGGTGATCGCCCTGATGACACTGTGGAGTTTCGCCATGGTGTCGGTCACCGGCGAACTGCGCGCGCTCGTCCGCCTCCAGGACGTCTACGACGGCTTCGGCACCCCGGTCGACACGGCGGTCGGCCAGATCCAGATCGAACGGCGTCTCGCCGCCGCGTACCTGGGCTCGCGGCACGGGACGCGGCCGGGCGTCGACCTGCTGGCCCAGGAACGCCGCACCGACCGCGCCGTGACCGCCCTGCGCGCGGCGGTCCGCGACGGGGACCGGAGCCTGCTCTCCGGCGATCAGCGGCGGGCGCTCGACACCATGCTCGGTTCCGTCGACCGCCTGGAGGGGCTGCGCGGCCGGGTGCTGGCGCACCGCGTCACCTGGGACCGGGCCGTGGCCGAATACAGCGCCCTGGTCGAACCGACCTTCGACGTCGAGTCCGCGCTCACCGCGCTCCAGGCGGGACAGCTCGCCCGCGAGGCGCAGGTCGTCGTCGAACTGGTGCGGGTACGGGAGTTCGTGTCGCGCGAGGACGCGCTCGTCGCCGGGGCACGGGCCGCCGGCACGCTCACCGACCGCCAGTACGACACGCTCACCGCGACCATCGAGGACCGCCGGGTCTTCGAGCAGACCTATGTGCCCGACCTGCCGGCCGACTCGCGAGACCTCTTCGAGACCTTCCAGCGCGACGACCTCCACCAGGAGCTGACCCGGGACGAGGACGCCCTGCTGCGGGCGGGCGCCGGGCGGGCCGGCGAGGCCGTCGCGGCCGGCTCCTGGCGCACCACCACCGACCGTGCCGTCAAGCGGTACATGCGGCTGTGCACCCAGTCCGCGCTCAACTCCGCCGCTCGCGGAAAGGCGTTCGCCTACCGGGAGCTCACCAAGGCCGCGATCGTCGGCGTGCTGGGACTGGCCGCCGTCGCCCTGTCCCTCTGGCTCGCGGTGCGCGGAGCCCGGCGCATCTCACGCCGCCTGGAGTCGCTGCGCGACGCCGCCGACCTGCTGACCAACCGGCAACTGCCGCAGGTCATGGAGCGGCTGGGCGCCGGTGAGGAGGTCGACGCGGCGGCCGAGGCGCCGCCGCTGGCGGACGTCGAGGCGGTGGCCGACGAGATCGGCCAGGTCGGCCGGTCCTTCAACACCGCCCGGCTCGCCGCCGTCGAGGCCGCCGTCAAGCAGGCCACCCTGCGCCGCGGGCTGTTCGCGGTCCTCCTGAACATCGCCCGCCGCAACCAGGCACTCGTGCACCGCCAGCTCAAGCTCGTCGACACGCTGGAACGCCGGACCGACGACCCCGACGTCCTGGACGACCTGTTCCGGATCGATCACCTCACCACCCGCATGCGGCGCCACGCGGAAAGCCTCATCATCCTCTCCGGCTCGGCCCCGGGCCGCCGTTGGCGACGGCCGGTGCCCGTCGCCGAGGTGGTGTCCTCCGCGGTCAGCGAGATCGAGCAGTACACCCGTGTCGTGGTCCCCCCGATGCCCGAGGTGGGCGTCGCGGCGGACGCCGTCGCCGACGTCGTGCACCTGATCGCCGAACTCGTCGAGAACGCCACGGTGTTCTCACCGCCCCGCACCCAGGTCACCCTGCGCACCGGACGGGCCGAGAGCGGGTTCGTCCTGGAGATCGACGACCGGGGCCTCGGCCTCGCGCCCGACCAGATCGACGAGGCCCACCGCACCCTCACCACGCCGGAGGACTTCGACCCGACCCGGCACGACCGGCTCGGGCTGTACGTGGTGGGCCGCCTCGCCGCACGACACGGCATCAAGGTCACGCTGTGCCGTTCCCCGTACGGCGGTACGACGGCCGTGGTGCTGCTCCCGGAGACCGTGCTCGCGTCCGTGGACACCGCTCATCCGTCGCCGGACACGGCTCCGGCGGCGCTTCCCACGCGCACCGCCACCGCGGTGCTCCCGGCGCAGCGCAAGGCGTCCGAGGAGCGGGAGGCGGGCTCCGCACCGCCGGAGGACCCGGCTCCGGAACAGCCCGGGCTGCCCACCCGGGTCCGTCAGCGGTCCCTCGCCCCGGAGCTGCGCACCGCGGCACCGGTGGCCGACGGGACACCGGAACGCGAGATCACGCCGGAGGAGATGCGCGCGGTCTTCGGAGCCTTCCAGCGCGGCCTCGACCGAGGCCGCCAGGGCCTGCCCACCCGGCCGGGGACCGGCGAGCCCGGCGCCGGGCCGTCCGGCCCCGCGCAGCGAACAGACACCGAGGAAGGGACGGACGCCGACGATGCGCCCTGACCAGCTCCCAGAGCAGCCCGCCCGGACCGCGGCGGCCCGGCACGCGGATCCGGCGGGCGGCGTCCCTGGGGCCGTGGACGCCGACGACCGGCCCGGTACCGATCTCGGGTGGCTGCTCGACGATCTCGTGGCCAGGACCGACCACGTCCGCCAGGCCGTGCTGCTCACCGCCGACGGCCTTCCGCTGAGCTGCTCCGACGGTATGCGCCGACGGGACATCGAACACCTCGCCGCGGTCTGCTCGGGCTTCCACAGCCTCGCCCGCTCGGTGGGCGACCGCTTCGCCGCGGGCGGGGTCCGCCAGACCATGGTGATGCTCGACGACGCCTACCTCTTCATCACCCCGGCGGGTGAGGGGAGCCGGCTCGCCGTGCTCAGCGAGGTGCAGACGGACGTCGGACAGCTCGCCCACGAGATGGAACTGCTCGTCCGCCGCGTCGGCCGCCACATGGCCGCGGCCGTACGTTCGGCGGCCGACCCCGCGGGCCGCTGATCCGGCCGTGACCGACGAGCACTGGTACGAGCCGTGACCGACGAGCACTGGTACGAGGACGAGACCGGGCCGATGGTGCGGCCCTACACCGTCACCGGGGGCCGGACCCGGCCCTCGGACCGGCACGTCATCGATCTGATGTCGCGGGTCACGGTCCTGGAGACGGGCGCCGGGCAGCCCGGCGTCGACCACGCGGCGGCCGCGCTCCTCGACCTGGCACGCCGCGGCCCCCGGCCGGTCGTCGAGCTCGCCGCGGACGCCGACCTGCCGCTGACCGTCGTACGCGTCCTGCTCGGCGACCTGGCCGAGGCCGGTCTGCTGAGCATCGAGGAGCCCTACCGTCCGCCGGACGGCGCGCCCGCGGCGGACCCGGAACTGCTGCGGGAGATCGTGGAGCGCCTGCGCGACCTGTGACCTGCGTCTCCCGGGGTTCGGGACGTTCGGGACTTGACCGCAGGGGGCGCGGCGGGGCGCGCAACGAATCGCCGCCGGGGGCCGGGGGCACGCAACGAATCGTTCAGTGGCGCGCAACAGGTCCTTCTTGTCCCCCCGAGCCGGCCGACCGTACCGTCTAACTGGCCCCCCGAACCCCCTCGTACCGGTGGAGAACCCGCATGCGCACAGCCCTGCTCCAGAGCTCCGGCCGCCCCGGCTCGGTCGTCGAGAACCTCAAGGTCCTCGACGAGGCCGCGGGCCGTGCCGCCGCCGCGGGCGCCGGGCTGATCGTGACGTCGGAGATGTTCCTGACCGGCTACGCCATCGGCGACGACATCGCACGTCTCGCCGAGCCCGCCGACGGCGACTCCGCCGACGCGGTCGCCGAGATCGCCGCCCGCCACGCCGTCGCCGTCGCCTACGGCTACCCCGAGCGCGAGGCCCCCGGGACGGACGGCGGAGCGGCCGTCTTCAACTCCGTGCAGCTCATCTCCGCGGACGGCGCCCGGCTCGCGAACTACCGCAAGACCCACCTCTTCGGCTGCTTCGAGCACGAGCACTTCACGCCCGGCGAGCAGTCCGTCGTCCAGGCGGAACTGGACGGCCTGCTGGTCGGCCTCATGATCTGCTACGACGTCGAGTTCCCGGAGAACGTCCGCGCGCACGCCCTCGCCGGCACCGACCTGCTGCTCGTGCCGACCGCGCAGATGCACCCGTTCCAGTTCGTCGCCGAGTCCGTCGTCCCGGTGCGCGCCTTCGAGAACCAGATGTACGTCGCCTACGTCAACCGCACGGGTCCGGAAGGGGAGTTCGAGTTCGTCGGCCTGTCCACCCTGGCCGGCCCCGACGGCATCGCCCGGGTCCGCGCGGGCCGGGGCGAGGAACTGGTCGTGGCCGACGCCGACCCGGTTCTCCTGGCCGACTCCCGCGAGACGAACCCGTATCTGAAGGACCGCCGCCCCGGCCTCTACGGGTCCCTCGTCTGATCTTCCGCCCGGCCCGCCCCCGGCCGGTCCGACAAGCCCTCCCCTCACCAGCTTTCGCGCAAGGAGTCCGTACCCCATGACGTCCACCGTGCCCAACGCCGTCCAGCACGCCGACGTGCAGCAGCCGCCGATCACCATGTTCGGCCCGGACTTCCCCTACGCCTACGACGACTTCCTCGCGCACCCCGCGGGCCTCGGGCAGATACCCGCGACCGAGCACGGCACCGAGATCGCGGTGATCGGCGGCGGGCTGTCCGGCATCGTGGCCGCGTACGAGCTGATGAAGATGGGCCTCAAGCCCGTCGTGTACGAGGCCGACGAGATCGGCGGCCGGCTGCGCACGGTCGGCTTCGAGGGCTGCGACCCCTCGCTGACCGCCGAGATGGGCGCGATGCGCTTCCCGCCGTCCTCCACCGCCCTCCAGCACTACATCGACCTGGCCGGCCTGCAGACGACTCCGTTCCCCAACCCGCTCGCCGAGTCGACGCCCTCGACGGTCGTCGACCTCAAGGGCGAGTCGCACTACGCGACCTCCGTCGACGACCTCCCGCAGGTCTACCGCGACGTCATGAACGCGTGGAACGCCTGTCTGGAGGACGGCGCCGACTTCTCCGACATGAACCAGGCCATGCGGGAGCGCGACGTCCCGCGCATCCGGGAGATCTGGTCGAAGCTCGTCGAGAAGCTCGACAACCAGACCTTCTACGGCTTCCTGTGCGACTCGGAGTCCTTCAAGTCCTTCCGCCACCGTGAGATCTTCGGCCAGGTCGGCTTCGGCACCGGCGGCTGGGACACCGACTTCCCGAACTCCATCCTGGAGATCCTGCGGGTCGTCTACACCGAGGCCGACGACCACCACCGCGGCATCGTCGGCGGCTCCCAGCAGCTTCCGCTGCGCCTGTGGGAGCGCGAGCCGGAGAAGATCGTCCACTGGGCGTACGGCACCTCGCTGTCGACCCTGCACGACGGCGCGCCGCGCCCGGCCGTCACCCGGCTGAACCGCACCGCGGGCAACGGCATCACCGTGACGGACGCAGGCGGCGACATCCGCACCTACAAGGCGGCGATCTTCACCGCCCAGTCCTGGATGCTGCTCTCCAAGGTCGCCTGCGACGACTCGCTCTTCCCGATCGACCACTGGACGGCGATCGAGCGCACGCACTACATGGAGTCGAGCAAGCTCTTCGTGCCCGTGGACCGGCCGTTCTGGCTGGACAAGGACGAGGAGACCGGCCGTGACGTCATGTCGATGACGCTCACCGACCGGATGACGCGCGGTACCTACCTCCTCGACGACGGCCCGGACAAGCCCGCCGTCATCTGCCTCTCGTACACGTGGTGCGACGACAGCCTGAAGTGGCTGCCGCTGTCCGCGAGCGAGCGGATGGAGGTCATGCTGAAGTCGCTCGGCGAGATCTATCCGAAGGTCGACATCCGCAAGCACATCATCGGCAACCCGGTGACCGTGTCCTGGGAGAACGAGCCCTACTTCATGGGCGCGTTCAAGGCCAACCTGCCGGGTCACTACCGCTACCAGCGCCGCCTGTTCACGCACTTCATGCAGGACACGCTGCCCGAGGACAAGCGGGGCATCTTCCTCGCGGGCGACGACATCTCCTGGACGGCCGGCTGGGCCGAGGGCGCCGTCCAGACCGCGCTGAACGCGGTCTGGGGCGTCATGCACCAGCTCGGCGGGACGACCGACCCGACCAACCCCGGGCCCGGCGACGTCTACGACGAGATCGCGCCGGTGGAGCTGCCCGAGGACTGAGTCCTTTCCTGACCCCGCGGCGCGGGCGGCCGGTTCACACCCCGGCCGCCCGCGCCGCTTCGTACACCTCGGCCGCCACGTCCTTCAGCTCCTCGGCGTCCCGGACCTCGCTCTGCAGATCGAGGAAGATCTCGTCGAGGCCGACCTCGGCGTGGGCGACCAGGTCCGCCACGATCTGACCGACGTCACCCTGGAAGGGCCGCCGGTCGTCGCCCGCGTACGGTTTGGGCGTGTAGCGGGGGTTGGTGCGCAGCACGGTCCGCAGCGGCCGGGTGCGCCCGCGCTCCTCGGCCAGGTCCCGCAACCGGCGCCACTGCGAGGCCAGTTGCTCGACGCCCATGCCGATCGGCATCCACCCGTCCGCGTGGTCGACGAGCCGGCGCCGCGCCCTGCCCGTGTTGGCGGCGAGCAGGATCGGGATCGGCCGGGCCGGCTTGGGGCCGACCACGGCCGGGGCGATCCTGGTGAGGGTGCCGTCGTAGACCACGGGGTCGGGGCCCCACACCGCCCGGCACACCCCGATCACCTCGTCCAGGGCGTCGCCGCGCTCCTCGAAGGGCCGCGCGGAGGCGGCCGCGTACTCGTCGAGGGACCAGCCCGTGCCGAGGCCCGCCACGACCCGCCCGCCGCTGGCCGCGTCGAGTGTGGCGAGGGCCTTGGCGAGCTGGAAGGGGGTGTGCAGCGGCGCGACCAGGACACTGGTGCCGAGCTCGACGCGCTCGGTGACCGCGGCCGCGAGGGCCAGGGTCACCAGGGGGTCGGCGACACCGCGGTAGGAGTCCGGCCAGGCCAGTCCTTCCACGCCGTACAGCCCCTGGGTCGGCGGGTCCGGGAACAGGGCCCGCTCGAAGACCCACAGGCTGTCGAACCCGATCGCCTCCGCGGCGCGTGCCACGCCGGGCACGTCCCGTCCGAGGTCGTAGTGCTTCATCTGCGGGAGGGTGAGGCCGAGTCGCGTCGTCATACAGGTGTACTCCTTCGCATCCGGGTGTGCCGGAATGTCAACGTACAGTGAGCGTCCGGTTGTTCCGGCGGGGACGACGGCGCGTGGCCGGATCAGCCGGGCAGGGGAGTGAGCAGCATCCGGCCGGCCAGGCCCACCGCCGCGTCGAGGCGGTCGCCGAACTCCTCGGCCAGGTCGGGCAGTCCGCGCAGCGCCCACAGGGTCCGCGCCGCCGCCCAGGTGGCCTCGCGGGCCCGCTCCAGACTCCAGGAGCCGAGCAGATGGGTGAGCGGATCGGCGATCTGGAGCAGGTCGGGTCCCGGCATCAGCTCTTCGCGGATGCGTTCCTCCAGCGAGACGAGGAGATCGCCCACGCTGTCGAACTCGTCCTCCAGGTCGGCCGGTTCGCAGCCGAGCGTACGACAGGCGTCCACCACGGCGAGCGCGAGATCGTGCCCGATGTGCGCGTTGATGCCCGCGAGCGCGAACTGCAGGGGCCGTACCCCCGGATGACGGCGGAAGCGCAGCAGCGGTCGCCAGCAGGCGGGCGCCCGGCCCTCCTCGGCCACCGCCAGATAGCGCTCCGCGAACCGCACGTCCAGCGCCGCCGCGGCCCGTCGGTCGGGGAACACCCCGGCGTCCAGACGACGGTCGAACTCCTCGGTGACCGTGAGGTAGACGCGGTTGAAGACCGCGAGGCCGTCGCGCTCGGGAAGCGTCGCGTCCAGGGCGCGCATACGGGCGACGACCATGTCAACAGAAGTGGTGAACTGTGCCGACTGCGCCATGAGGGCAGCGTCCCAGTCCTAGGGTGGCCCGCGTGCCGCCGGGCCGACGACTTCCCCAGAACGGGGGAACGCGGCCGGGGCCGGAGTGGGAGAACCGTACGTGTCAGGCTCACGTGTCCAGTGGCTCGTCGAGCGCGGGGCCGAGCGCGGCAGGTCCGTGGGGCGCGGTGTCATGGTCGCCGTCGCCTCGGTCGTGGTGGCGGCCGGCACCGTGACGGGGACGGTGTCCGCGCTCGGGCATTCCTCCAAGGACGCGGGACCGCCGGTGGCCCGCTCGTCCGCCCCCTCGCCGTCCGGTGCGTCGACACCGACGGGCGGTTCGGTCACCCCTTCCCCCTCGCACCAGGGCTCCCCGGAGCCGGCCGCCGAGCCCTCGCCGAGCGCGCGGAGGCCGCGGACCGCGCCGCCCGCCCTCCTCTACCGTCACCCCGACTCCCAGGTGCGCGCCTGGGTCGACGCCCATCCGGGTGACGCCCGGCGCGCGGTCATCGCGTCCCGGATCGCCGACCGTCCGGCCGCGGTGTGGTTCGCGGACTTCACGCCGTCCACCGTCACCGCGCGGGTCGGGGCCGTGACCTCGGCCGCCGCCAAGGCCGGCCGTGTGCCGGTCCTCGTGCCGTACGCCGTCCCGCGGCGCGACTGCGGCGGCGCCTCGGAGGGCGGGGCGCCCGACCTCGCCGCGTACGACGGCTGGATCGACGGCTTCGCGGCGGGGCTCGGCTCCCGCGAGGTCGTCGTCGTCCTGGAGCCCGACTCGATCGCCGAGTCCGACTGCCTCACCGAGGGGGAGCGGGCCGGCCGCTTCGCCTCCCTGGCCCGCGCGGGGCGGGTCCTGAAAGCGGCCAACCCCAGGGCCCGGGTCTACTACGACGCGGGCAACTCCGACTGGAACCCGGCCGCCGCGCAGGCCGCGCTGCTGCGTCGGGCGGGCGCGGCCTCGGCCACCTCCTCCGACGGCGTCTTCAGCAACGTCTCCAACTTCAACCGGACGGCCGACGAGACCGCCTACGACCGGCGGGTCCTCGCGGCACTCGGCGGCCCCTCGGGCCTCGGCGCCGTCGTCGACACCAGCCGCAACGGCAACGGCGCGGCCCCCGGCGGGGAGTGGTGCGATCCGCCGGGCCGCAGGATCGGGCCCGCGCCGACCCTGCGCACCGGGGAGTCCGGGATCGACGCCTACCTGTGGGTGAAGCCGCCGGGGGAGTCGGACGGCTGCCGGGGCGAACCGGGGACGTTCTCGGCCGACTACGCCTATGAACTGACGCGCTGATCCCCGGGCCCGTCGTACGCCGATGTCCCCGAGTCGAGCAGCGGTTCCTGCCGGAGGTGGGCCGGGGCCATCGCCCGCAGCGCGTGATAGCCGGTGATCACGACGATGGTGCCCAGCGCGATGCCGTTCAGCGAGAAGTTGTCCGTCAACTTCAGGGTGACGCCGCCGATGCCGATGATGATGCCCGCGGCTGCGGGCACCAGGTTCAGCGGATTGCGCAGGTCCACCCGGGCGTTGAGCCAGATCTGCGCACCGAGCAGGCCGATCATGCCGTAGAGGATGACGGTGATGCCGCCGAGGACACCGCCCGGGATCGCCGCGACCACCGCGCCGAACTTGGGGCACAGCCCGAAGAGCAGGGCGAAGCCGGCGGCGGCCCAGTAGGCGGCCGTGGAGTAGACCCGGGTCGCGGCCATCACGCCGATGTTCTCGGAGTACGTGGTGTTGGGCGGGCCGCCGACCGCGGTGGAGAGCATGGAGGCGGCGCCGTCCGCGGAGATCGCGGTGCCCAGTTCGTCGTCCAGCGGGTCGCCGGTCATCTCGCCGACGGCCTTGACGTGCCCCGCGTTCTCCGCGACCAGCGCGATGACCACCGGCAGCGCGACGAGGATCGCGGACCACTGGAACGTCGGTCCGTGGAACGACGGCAGTCCGATCCAGTCGGCCCGCTCGACCCCGGAGAGGTCCAGGCGCCAGTGGTCGGTGACCTTGCCGCTCGCGTCCGCCGCGTGGATCCGGCCGAAGATCCGGTCGAAGGCCCAGGAGATCGCGTAGCCGAAGACGAGGCCCATGAAGATCGCGATGCGGGACCAGAAGCCGCGCAGGCACACCACGGCCGCACCGGTCGCCAGCATGGTGAGCAGCGCCGTCCACTGGTCCTGCGGCCAGTACGTCGAGGCGGTCACCGGCGCCAGATTGAACCCGATCAGCATGACGACCGCGCCGGTCACGATCGGCGGCATCGCCGCATGGATGATCCTCGCCCCGAACCGCTGGACGGCCAGACCGACCAGGAACAGCGCGACGCCGACCACGAAGCACGCTCCGGTCACCGTGGCGCTGGTGCCGCCCTGCGCGCGGATCACGGCGGCGACGCCCACGAAGGAGAGCGAACAGCCCAGGTAGCTGGGCACCCGGCCACGGGTGGCGAGCAGGAAGATGACCGTCGCGACGCCGGACATCATGATTGCGAGGTTGGGGTCGAGTCCCATCAGGACGGGCGCGACGAAAGACGCCCCGAACATGGCCACCACGTGCTGGGCGCCGAGCCCGAGGGTCCGGGGCCAGGAGAGGCGTTCGTCGGGGCGGACGACCGCGCCGGGGGCGGGAGTCCGCCCGTCGCCGTGCAGTTTCCAGCGCACGCCCAGGTCCATGGTTCGGGTTCGCTTTCTCTGTACGTGAATGTGTCCGGACCATTGTCACGTCCCACCTGCCGCCCTACGCTCAACCGGTCCATCTCATGAACGTCGTTCATATGTATGATCGGAGTGTTCTGTGAGTGCACGATCCGGACTGAGCCTGACGATCGCGGCGGCCGCGGTCATGCTGGCGTCCCTCGCCACCCCCTCGGCGTCCGCCGGTACGCCGTCCCCGCCCGCTCCCTCGGTGTCCGCTCGCGCCGCGTCCGCGGCCGGCCCCGCGGTGTCCGGCCGGGCCGCGTCCGCACCGCCGGAGACCGTGGTCCTGGACGGTGACCGACTGCGGCGCACCCGCGCCCGGGTGGACAAGGGTGAGCGCCGACTCGCCCACGCTCTGCGGGAGTTGACGGCCCGCGCCGACAACTGGCTGGACCAGGGCCCCTGGACGGTCGTCGACAAGCCGAAACCCGCCCCCGGCGGTGACGTTCACGACTACCTCAGTCAGGCCCCCTACTGGTGGCCCTCGCAGCCGGCCACCGCCGGAAACCCCTGGGGGTGCCCCTACGTCCAGCGGGACGGGCAGCGCAATCCCGAGGTGGACACCGGCACCGACCGCCAGGACGTCGAGAAGGTCTTCGACTCCGTCTACGACCTCGCGCTCGCCTGGTACTACACCGGCGAGAGGCGGTACGCCGTGAAGGCCGGCCAGGTCCTGCGCACCTGGTTCCTGGACCCGGCGACCCGGATGAACCCGAACCTGGACCACGGCCAGTTCATCCCCTGCAAGTACGACGGCCGGGCCATCGGCGTCATCGACTTCTCGCAGTCCTACACCAGCGTCCTCGACGCGATCGCCCTCCTGGACACCGGCGCCCCCGGCTGGTCCCGGCGCGACCGGGCCGCGATGCTCGCCTGGAACACCGGCTACCGCGACTGGCTGACGGACAGCGCCTTCGGCAAGGAGGAGGGTGCGGCGCGCAACAATCACGGCACCTTCTACGACATGCAGCTCGCCGCCCTCGCGTACGCCACCGGCGACAAGGACCTCGCCCGGAGGACCGTGCTCGCCGCGGGCGCCCTGCGCGTCGACCCGCAGATCGCCCCCGACGGCAGCCAGCCCCAGGAGCTCGCCCGCACCCGGAGCTGGCACTACTCGACCTTCGACCTGGTCGCGTACACCCGGCTCGCGGCCATCGGCCGGAAGGTCGGCGTGGACCTGTGGGCGTACCGGGGGCCGGACGGCCAGAGCCTGTTCAAGGCCGTCGACTACCTGCTGCCCGCCGCGACCGGAGCCGAGCCGTGGAGCCGTCCCGAGCTGGAGTTCCACCGCTTCGCGGCGAGCGACGTGGTGCGGGCCGCGGCCGACGCGGGGGACAAGGCCGCGCGGGCCGCCGTGCCCCGGCTCGAAGCGCCGCCCGGCGGTGATCTGTGGGAGCTGCGGCCGGCCGCCGAGCAGCTCGACTCGATCGCGGGCTGATCCCGTCCGGACGGGGTTCCTGAGCGTTTGCTTAGGATGGGGGAGTCTTTTCAGCCAGGCCCGCCCCGTGCGCGCGCCGCAGCACGCTCCAGGAGCCCCGCCCGTGACCGCCGAAGCACCCGTCGCCCCCGCCCTCCCGTACGGACGGCTTCTGCCCGTCACCGTCCACTTCGACGACCTCGACGCGCTCGGGCTGCTGCACAACGCCCGCTACCCGGTCATGGTCGAACGCGCCTGGGCCGCGCTCTGGAACGAGCGCGGCTTCGGCTTCGACGGCGACTGGGAGGCGGCAGGGGACTCGTGCAACGCGGTCAAGGAACTGCGGATCAGCTACGAGGCCCCGGTCAGCCGCCCCGGTCCGTACGCCGTCCACCTCTGGCTGGAGAGGCTCGGGAACACCGGACTGACGTACGGCTTCCGGTTCTGCTCCCCCGACGGCGCGGTCACCTACGCGCACGGAACCCGGGTGCTCGTCCGGCTCGACGCCGGGACGCTGCGCCCGACGCCGTGGAGCGACGGGTTCAGGGCCGTGGGCCGGGAACTGCTGCGCTCGGAGGGCTGACCTTCGGGCTGACGCGATCCCCGGCGCGCAGCACACCCGCGAGCGCGGTGAGCCCGAACGCCAGGACCGTGACCAGGACGAACGACACCATCAGGTTCGTCGCCTGCGCCACGGACCCGATCAGGCTCGGCGCGATGAGCCCCGAGGTGTACGTGATGGTCGCGACGCCCGCGATCGCCTGACTGGGGTTGGGGCCGCTGCGCCCGGCCGCGGCGAAGCAGAGCGGGACGACGACCGCGATGCCGAGTCCGAGCAGCGCGAAGCCGCTCATCGCCACCGCCGGATGCCTGGAGACGACGATCAGCAGCCCGCCGAGCACGCCGAGGACACCGCCCGCCCGCACGGTACGCACGGCGCCGAAGCGGTTCACCACCGTGTCGCCGGCCAGCCGGGCCACCGCCATGGTCAGCATGAATCCGGTGGTCGAGGCCGCGGCGAGAGCGGCCGAGCTGTCCAGCCGGTCGCGCAGATAGACCGCCGACCAGTCCAGGCTCGCGCCCTCCGCGAAGACCGCGCAGAAGCCGACCGCGCCGATGAGCAGCGCCGACCGGGGCGGCAGTGCGAACCGCGGCGGCGGCTCCTCGTCCTCGGTGGGCTGCAGGTCGAGCACCCAGCGGCAGGCGCCCAGGCCGAGGAACGTGAGGGTCGCCGCGGCCAGGGCGTGGTGCAGGCGCGCGTCGGCGCCCAGATGCGCGGCGAGCGTGCCGGCCGCCGCGCCGATCAGCGCGCCGCCGCTCCACATGCCGTGCAGCCCGGACATGATCGACTTGTCGAGCCGGTTCTCGACCTCGACACCCAGCGCGTTCATGGCGACGTCCGCCATCCCCGCCGTGGCGCCGTACACGAACATCGCGAGGCACAGGGTCGGCAGGTTCGGCGCCAGGGACGGCAGGATCAGGGCCAGCGTCCACAGGGCGATGAGTCCGCGCAACGCCGTGCGGCTGCCGAAGTGGTGGGTGATGCGGCCGGCCAGCGGCATCGAGCAGGACGCGCCGAGCGCGGTGAAGGCGAGGGCGAAGCCGAGCTGCCCCGTGCTGACCGACGCGTGGTCCTGGATCCACGGCACGCGGGTCGCGAAGGACCCGGTGACGGCTCCGTGCACGGCGAACACGGCCGCCACGGCGTACCGGGCGCGCCTGACCTCGCGTTGATCGTGGACGACTTCACTCATGCTCGGGCCCCTCCCCGGTGATGGTTCCACGGCGTGCGGCCGTAAACTATCAGGAACCCTGCCTGATAAATAGACGACCGCTCGCCGCCCGGTCGTCCGGCGGCCCCGGCGATCTGGGAGGATTCCCGCCATGCCCGCATCCCCGAGCACCGCACGGGCCATCAACGACCGGCTCGCCCTGCGGCTGCTGCAGCAGGAAGGCCCTTTGACGGCAGGGCGGTTGAAGCAGCTCACCGGACTGTCCCGGCCGACCGTCGCCGATCTCGTGGAACGCCTCACGGCCTCCGGTCTCGTCACCGTCGTCGGGGAGTCGGGGGAGCAGCGGCGCGGCCCGAACGCCCGGGTCTACGGGATCGTCGCGGACCGCGCCCACCTGGCCGCGCTGGACGTCCGTACGGAGGGAGTCTCCGTCGTCGTCTCCGATCTGGTCGGCCGCGTCCTGGCCGAGGCGTCCGCGCCCATCGGGGAGGGCACCGGGACCGGACCGGCGGTGGAGCAGGCGGTCGCGCTGGTCGAGCGGGCGGCGAAGGAGGCGGGGTCCCTCGGAGCGGCGCCCCCGCTCGAACTCGCCCCGGGGTGGGGCAGGCTGCACACCGTCGGCATCGGGGCGCCCGGTCTGATCGATCCCGCCAGCGGTGAACTCCGCAACTCCACCGGCCTGCCCGAGTGGCACCGGCGCCTGGTCGCGGCCCTCCAGGAGCGGCTCCCCGAGGCCCGCGTCCTCGTCGAGAACGAGACCAACCTCGCGGCCATCGCCGAGCAGCGGGACGGCGTCGCCCGCGACCGCGACACCTTCGTCCTGCTGTGGCTCGGCCACGGCACCGGCGCGGCCGTCGTCCTCGACGGCGCCCTGCGCCGCGGTGCCTCCGGGGGAACCGGGGAGATCGGCTTCCTGCCGGTGCCGGGCACCGCGACGCTGCCCTCGGCGACCGACTGCGGGGGCGGCTTCCACTCGCTGGTCGGGTCCGCGGCGATCGCGGAGCTGGCGGCGGAGCACGGCGTCCCGGCGCGGGCCGAGGGCCACGAACCGCGGGCGGCGGCGCTGGTCCGGCAGGCCCTGGCGGCCACCGGCTCCGCGGCGGCCGACGGCTTCCTCGGCGCCCTCGCCGACCGCCTCGCCATCGGGGCGGCCTCCGTCAGCGCCGTACTGGACCCCGGCTGCGTCGTCCTCGGCGGCGAGGTGGGCCAGGCGGGCGGCGAGGATCTCGCGGCAAGGGTCGAGCGACGGCTCGCCCGTATGTCACCGCTCCCGACCGAGGTGCGCGCGAGCACGCTGGGCGGTCGCGCGGTGCTGCGCGGCGCCCTGCTGACCGCGCGCGACGGCGCCCAGGACGAACTGTTCGCACCGCAGTCGTCCCGGTAGGGCCGGTCACTCACTCCGCCGTCGTTCCGGTAGGGCCGGTCGCTCGGCCGTCGTCCCGGTGTGCCAAGGGCGGGGCCGGCTGGAGACCCGGCGGCGGGGCAAGGGCCTTCGTCACCGCCGCCGGGTCGATCGTGGGGGGACCGGCAATGAATGATCACGCAGTCTTGATCGAGGACATTAAGAGGACTAGACCAGAGCGTCAATAGGTATGGACCAGTTGCGAGAACCTGTGACCTGCCCCAAGACCGCCCGGGACCGAGCGGGTTGGCCGGGAGACCGTTCCGTGGAAGTCCATGCCGAGCCGCTGTGAGCCACCCCACAGAGGTACGGCCGTATGACCTTCGTTCGGGCGTGGCACACTGGCCATGTACCAGAAGCAGCGCACTCCGGGGTCGGTGTAATTCCGAACCGGCGGTTATAGTCCGCGACCCGGTCGCTTCCAGCGGCCGGTTGACCAGGTGGAATTCCTGGACCGACGGTTAAAGTCCGGATGGGAGGCAGTGCGCGGCGGGCGGGCATTTCGTGCGCGCTGCCGTTTGTTGCTGCTCGTCCTACGGGACGGGTGTCCTTTCGGCTTCGCTCCCGGTGTGCCGCGGTCCGCTCATTGTGTCGTCATCGACAGCCCCGGAGTCCGTGCCCTATGAGGCAGGAGGACCCGGGAAGTGTTCACCGGAATCGTCGAAGAGCTGGGTGAGGTCACCGCCGTCGAGATTCTCGACGACGCCTCGCGTTTCCGGCTGCGTGGCCCCGTCGTCACGCAGGGCGCGCAGCACGGCGACTCCATCGCCGTCAACGGAGTCTGTCTCACCGTGGTCGAGCACGAGGGCGACGAGTTCACCGCCGACGTCATGGCCGAGACCCTGAACCGCTCCAGCCTCGGGGCCCTCGCCGTCGGCTCCCGCGTCAACCTGGAGCGGCCGATGGCCGTGGGCGAGCGCCTCGGCGGCCACATCGTGCAGGGACACGTCGACGGCACCGGCGCGGTCATCGAGCGCAAGCCGTCCGAGAACTGGGAGATCGTCAAGATCTCGCTGCCCGCCGACCTTTCGCGCTATGTGGTCGAGAAGGGCTCCATCACCGTCGACGGCATCAGCCTGACCGTGGTCGACGCCGGCCCCGACTTCTTCACCGTCAGTCTCATCCCCACCACCCTCGACCTGACCACGCTGGGCCACAAGCAGCCCGGCGACCCGGTCAACCTCGAGGTCGACGTCATCGCCAAGTACGTCGAGCGGCTGCTGGGCGCACGCGGTGAGCAGTCCGCCGGCCTGCCCGGCGTCCAGGGGGCCGGGCAGTGAACTGGCTGAACTCCGAGGCGTTCGTCCTGTTCGACCAGCACATCATGTGGTCGGACATGATCGGCAACGTGATCGGCCTGATCGCCCTCGCGCTCGGCTGGCGGCGCTCCGTGTGGAGCTGGCCCGTCCAGCTCCTGTCCGGGCTCGTCCTCTTCGTCGCCTTCTTCGGCCACCTCACCGGCAGCGCCGGCAAGCAGGTCGTGGTCATCGCCGTCGCCCTGTGGGGCTGGTGGCAGTGGAACCGCGGTGAGGGCAAGGACGGGCGCGTCTCCGTACGGTTCGCCACCTGGCGCGAACGCGCGTACATGGCGGGCGCCGCGGTCGTCGGCACCCTCGCCGTCAGCGGTCTGTTCCACGCGTACCCGACGCTGTCCTGGGACCCGTGGCCCGACGCGTACATCTTCGTCGGCACGATCGTGGCCATGTACGCGCAGGCCCGCGGCATGGTCGAGTTCTGGTTCGCCTGGCTGCTGGTCGACCTGGTGGGCGTCCCGCTCAACTTCGCCAACGGCTACGCCTTCTCCGGTTTCGTCTACGTCCTGTACGGCGCGCTCGTCCTGTGGGGCATGCGCGACTGGTGGCTGCGCTCCCGTGAGGCCGGGCAGCCCGTCATGGAAGGAGCCCCGGCATGACAACGGCGCCGGTTTGGTACAGCACCGGGCACGATCAGGATGCCTCGGACTTCGCGCTCGACCCCGTCGAGCAGGCCATCGCCGACATCGCGGCCGGCCGTCCCATCGTGGTCGTCGACGACGAGGACCGGGAGAACGAGGGAGACCTCGTCGTCGCCGCCGAGATGGCGACCCCCGAGATCGTCGCCTTCATGATGAGCGAGTGCCGCGGACTGATCTGCGCGCCCATGGAGGGCGACGAACTCGACCGGCTGCGCCTGCCGCAGATGGTCGACGACAACACCGAGTCGATGAAGACCGCGTTCACGGTGTCGGTGGACGCGTCCGCCGCCCACGGGGTCACCACCGGCATCTCGGCGGCCGACCGCGCCGCCACCCTGCGGCTCCTCGCGGACGGTGTCTCGGAGGCCGACGACTTCGTTCGCCCCGGCCACATCTTCCCGCTGCGCGCCCGGCCCGGAGGCGTGCTGGCCCGCAACGGCCACACCGAGGCCGCCGTCGACCTGGCCCGGCTGGCGGGACTGCGTCCGGCCGGCGCGATCGTCGAGATCGCCGGTGAGGACGGCCGGATGCTCCGGCTGCCCGAGCTGATCCCCTTCGCCCGCAAGCACGGCCTGACGATCATCTCCATCGAGGACCTGATCGCCTACCGCCGCACCGCGGAACGCACCCTCGCGGACGAGACCGGCGCGGCCCCCGCCGCTCCCACCGTCCGGCGCGAGGCCGAGGTCCGACTCCCCACCGCCTTCGGCGAGTTCACCGCGTACGGCTACCGCTCCACCGCCGACGGTGTCGAGCACGTCGCCCTCGTGCACGGAGAGATCGGCGACGGCGAGGACGTCCTCGTGCGCGTCCACTCCGAGTGCCTGACCGGAGACGTCTTCCATTCGCACCGCTGCGACTGCGGCCCCCAGCTCCAGACGTCCATGGAGCGCATCCAGACCGAGGGCCGGGGCATCGTCGTCTACCTCCGGGGCCACGAGGGGCGCGGTATCGGCCTGCTCTCCAAGCTCCGCGCGTACGAGCTCCAGGAGCGCGGCCGGGACACCCTCGACGCCAACCTGGAACTCGGCCTGCCCGCCGACGCCCGGGACTACGGCGCGAGCGCGCGGATCCTGGAGGACCTCGGTGTCCGCAGCCTGCGCCTGATGACCAACAACCCCGACAAGACCGACGCGCTCGTCCGGTACGGGCTGCGTGTCACCGGCCGGGAGCCCATGCCCGTCCAGGTGGGCGAGCACAATCTCGGCTATCTGCTGACCAAGCGGGACCGGATGGGGCACGACCTGCCCTGGCTCGACTCGGTCACGGTGTCGGCCTGCGGGAGCCAGTGACCCGTACGACCGGCACCACGGCACAACACGGAACCACCGGCACGGCGGCGCCACCGGTGCGCGGCGCCGGCGGCACAGCACCATCGGCAACAACGGCACTATCGGCAACACGGCACAGCGCGAATGAAGGAGAGACGTGAGCGGCAAGGGTGCACCTGAACTGTCCGTACGCAACTGCGGCGACCTGCGGGTCGCGGTCATCGCGGCACAGTGGCACGACAAGGTGATGGACGGTCTCGTCGACGGCGCGCTGCGCGCCCTGCACGAGCTGGGAATCGACGAGCCGACCCTGTTGCGGGTCCCCGGCAGCTTCGAACTGCCGGTCGCCGCCAAGGTCCTGGCGGGCCGCGGCTACGACGCGATCGTCGCGCTCGGCGTCGTCATCCGCGGCGGAACCCCCCACTTCGAGTACGTGTGCCAGGGGGTCACCCAGGGCCTCGTCCAGGTCTCCATCGACACCGGCGTCCCCATCGGCTTCGGTGTGCTGACCTGTGACACCGAGGAGCAGGCCCTGGACCGCGCGGGCATCGAGGGCTCCAACGAGGACAAGGGCCACGAGGCGGTGACGGCCGCCGTGGCGACCGCGGCCACCCTCCGCTCAGTATCTGAACCATGGCACTGAGGCAGGGGCCCGAGCGCGTAGGGTGAGGACCACCATGTCCAAGAAGACGTTCGAGGAGCTCTTCACCGAGCTCCAGCACAAGGCCACCACGGGCGATCCCGCCACTTCGCGCACCGCCGAGCTCGTCGGCAAGGGCGTTCATGCCATCGGCAAGAAGGTCGTCGAAGAGGCCGCAGAGGTCTGGATGGCCGCCGAGTACGAGGGCAAGGACGCCGCCGCCGAGGAGATCTCGCAGCTCCTCTACCACGTCCAGGTGATGATGGTCGCGCGCGGGATCTCCCTCGACGACGTGTACGCGCATCTGTAGGGGCGCCCTCTCAGCAGCGCCCCCGCACAGCACGTCCGTCCGTCCCACCCACCCCGAACACCATCGAGCAAAGGAAGCCGACCTCATGCTGCGCATCGCCGTCCCCAACAAGGGTTCCCTCTCAGGACCTGCGGCGGACATGCTGCATGAGGCCGGCTACCAGCAGCGCCGGGAGTCCAAGGAACTGCGGATCGTCGACCCGAACAACGAGGTCGAGTTCTTCTACCTCCGCCCCCGCGACATCGCGATCTACGTCTCCTCCGGCCGGCTCGACATCGGCATCACCGGCCGGGACCTGCTGGTCGACTCCGGAGCCGACGCCGAGGAGATCCTCCCGCTCGGCTTCGCCCGCTCCACCTTCCGCTTCGCCGCCAAGCCGGGCACCGCGAACGGCATGGCGGACCTGAAGGGCAGGACGATCGCCACCTCCTACGAGGGCATCGTCGCGGCGCACCTCGCCGACCACGGCATCGACGCCTCCGTCGTGCACCTCGACGGCGCCGTCGAGACCGCCATCGAACTCGGTGTCGCCGAGGTCATCGCGGACGTCGTCGAGACGGGCACCTCGCTGCGCAATGCCGGCCTGGAGATCTTCGGCGAGCCGATCATGAAGTCCGAGGCCGTGGTCGTCCGCCGCGTCGGAGCCGGTCCCACCGAGGACGCGGAGCCCAAGGTGCAGCAGTTCCTGCGCCGCCTCCAGGGCGTGCTGGTCGCGCGGACGTACGTGATGATGGACTACGACTGCCGCGCCGAGCACCTGGAGAAGGCCGTCGCGCTCACTCCCGGCCTGGAGTCGCCGACCATCTCGCCGCTGCACAACGAGGGCTGGGTCGCCGTCCGCGCCATGGTCCCCTCCAAGGAGGCCCAGCGGATCATGGACGACCTGTACGAGCTCGGCGCGCGGGCCATCCTGACCACGGCCATCCACGCCTGCCGGCTCTGACGGAACGAACGGACATGTCGGACCTTCCCGCCCTTCCCATAACCTTCCGCCCCTCCCGTACCCGGGCGGTGCTGCTCACCGCGGGCGCCTCGATCCTTGTGGTCATCACCACGGTCGCCATGCTTCTGGAGCAACTCGGCCCGGGGGAGCGGCTCAGTTTCATCTTCACCGCGGCGCTGCTCTTCGGAGTGCTCCTGCTGCTCTCGCGGCCCAAGGTCGTCGCCGACGAGAGCGGTGTCACGGTCGTCAACATCACGAGCCGCCGGCACCTGGACTGGGCGGAGATCGTCCAGGTCAACCTGCGTCCCGGCGACCCCTGGGTGTTCCTCGACCTCAGCGACGGCACCAGCCTCCCGGCGCTCGGCATCCAGCCGGGCATCGCCAGGCAGCGCGCCATCGAGGACGCCCGCGCGCTGCGCGCGCTGGCCTCGGCCCGCGGAATCCAGGAGCCCGACGGGCACCGCGGCGAACATCAGGGCTGACTCTCGGCCCTCCACCCTGCCCTGAGAGCCCATGTCTTGATTAATCTGTCGGCGGAGGCGTTTTTCATCGCGCCTCCACCTCCGATGTGCTCCCGCCCTCAGAGGCCCCCTGCTACCCGAGGAGTGACTCCCTCCAGCGATGGACGGATCGTCCTGTAGTACCTGCGCCGCCCCCTTCCGACATAGCGAGGCGGCGGCATGACCATCCCCCTGTTGCTCCTTGGCGCGGCGTTCCTGCTGATTCTCGCCAACGGCTTCTTCGTGGCCGCGGAGTTCGGACTCGTCACCGTCGAGCGCCCCGACGCCGAGAAGGCCGCGGCCGACGGCGACAAACGCGCCGGTACGGTCGTCGAGTCGCTCAAGGAGCTGTCCTTCCAGCTCTCCGGCACCCAGCTCGGCATCACCATCACCTCGCTCGTCGTCGGCATGCTCGCCGAACCGGCCCTCGCCCAGCTCCTGGGCGGCCCGTTCGGGGCGGTCGGACTGCCCGAGAGCGCGGTGTCCGGCTTCGCCGTGGTCACCGGCATGCTGCTGGCCTCGGCCGTGCAGATGGTGATCGGTGAACTCGTGCCCAAGAACTGGGCGGTCTCCAAGCCGCTCCAGGTGGCCCGCTTCGTCGCCGGCCCGCAGCACGCCTTCTCCCGGATCTTCCGGCCGGTCATCGCCGCGCTCAACACGGTCGCCAACCGGCTCGTCCGTGCCCTGGGAGTGGAGCCCGCCGAGGAGCTGGCCTCCGCCCGCACCCCCGGTGAGCTCGTCTCCCTCGCCCGCCACTCGGCCCGCGCCGGCGCCCTGGAACAGGACACCGCGGACCTCTTCGTCCGCACGATGTCCCTGGCCGACCTCACCGCGCAGCACGTCATGACGCCGCGGGTGAAGGTCAGCGCCCTCCAGTCGTCGGCCACCGCAGAGGACGTGGTCAACCTCACCCGTGCCACCGGCCTGTCCCGCTTCCCCGTCTACCGGGAGCGGATCGACGAGGTCGTCGGCATGGTGCATCTCAAGGACGCCCTCGCGATCCCCTCGCACGACCGGCTGCGCACCCCTGTCGGACGGATCGCCCAGGCCCCGCTGCTCGTCCCGGAGACCCTGCCCGTGCAGCCCCTCCTGGAGCGGCTGCGCAGCGAACAGCCCATCGCCGTCGTCGTCGACGAGTACGGCGGCACGGCCGGCGTGGTCACCCTGGAGGACATCGTCGAGGAACTCGTCGGCGAGGTCCACGACGAGCACGACGACGTGCTGGGCGAACAGCCCGAGCTGGCGGCCGCTCCTCCCGAGGACGGCAGGCCCGCCTGGGACGCCGACGGAAGCTGCCGGGTCGACATCCTGCGGCGCATAGGCCTCGACGTGCCCGAGGGGCCGTACGAGACCGTCGCCGGCCTCGTCGCCGACCTGCTCGGCAGGATCCCGGCCCCCGGTGACAGGGCCGAGCTGCCGGGCTGGCGCCTGGTGGTGCGGCAGGTCGGGCACTACCGTGCCGAACGCGTCCGCCTCGTGCGCACCGCGCTCGCCCCGGAGGCCGTCCGATGAGCATGCTCCAACTGCTCTTCGCGGGCCTTCTGGTGCTCGCCAACGGCTTCTTCGTCGGCGCCGAGTTCGCGCTCGTGTCCGTACGGCGCAGCCAGATCGAACCGCTGGGCACCGCCCGCTCCCGGCAGGTCCTGTACGGCCTGGAGCGGCTGCCGCAGATGATGGCGGCGGCCCAGTTCGGCATCACCATGTGCTCGCTGACCCTCGGCGCGGTCGCCGAGCCCACGGTCGCCCATCTGCTGGAGCCGCTCTTCGCGGCGGTCCGCCTGCCGGACGGGGTGATCCACCCCCTCGGGTATGTGATCGCCCTGGCCCTCGTCGTCTTCTTCCACCTCGTCATCGGCGAGATGGTCCCGAAGAACCTGGCGATGGCCGCGCCCGAGAAGACGGCCCTGTGGCTCAGCCCCGGACTGGTCGCCTTCGCCCGGGTGTGCCGCCCGGTCACGGTGGGCCTCGGTGCCTGCGCGCACATCATCCTCAAGCTGTTCCGGGTCGAGCCCAAGGACGAGGTCGAGGCGGTCTTCACCAGCGAGCAGCTCAACCGGCTCGTGGAGGACTCCGGGCAGGCGGGGCTTCTCGACCCCGAGGAACAGGAGCGCCTCGAGGACGCCCTGGAACTCGGCTCGCGCCCGGTCACCGACGTCCTGCTCGACGGCGCCTCGCTGGTCACCGTGGATCCCTCGGTCACCCCGGGCCAGGTCGTCGCGCTCACCGCGCGCACCGGGTACTCCCGCTTCCCGGTGGTCGCGGAGAACGGCGCCTTCATGGGCTGCTACCTCCATGTGAAGGACGTCCTCGACCTGGAGGAGTCCGAACGCGCGGTCCCGCAGCAGATGTGGCGGCCGATGACCACCCTGCGCTCCGAACTCCCGCTGGACGACGCCCTCACCGTGATGCGCCGTGCCGCGACCCATCTGGCCCAGGTCGCCGACGCCTCCGGGAAGGTCCTCGGCCTCGTGGCCCTCGAAGACGTCCTGGAGCTGCTGGTCGGCGAGGTGCGGGACCCGGCGCACCGCGATGTCACGCCGGTCCGTGTCGCGGAGCCGCGCGTCGGCCGGGCCGAGGAGGCGCTGGCGAGCTGACCGCGAGCGTGGGCCCCGGTTGCCGGGGGCCGTGCGACCCGTGACGGTCGTACGGCTCCGGCGGGACCGGGGCCTTCTCACATCGCCGACGGATCCTGCGGGCCCCGGCCCGAGAGGACCTCCCCGTAGGCCTGCATGAGGTCGGGCAGCCGCAGGGTCGACAGGTCGTCGCGCGAGGGTGTGCCGGGGTATCCCGACAGCCGCAGATCGCGGTACGCGCAGCTCTTCTCGTACAGGGTGCGCAGGAAGCGGCCGTTGCCGAGCTCGTCGATCCAGCCCTGGTCGACGACGTGCCCGGCGATCGAACGCAGTTCGTCCAGCGCCTCCTCGTCCCAGATGTCGCCGTTCTCGGCGGCCAGCACCTCGCCGATGGAGGTCAGTTCGAGCGGGCGGTAGGAGGGGAAGTCCACGCGGCTGGTGAAGCGCGAGGACAGGCCGGGGTTGGCGGCGAGCAGCCGGTCCATGCCCTCGGGGTAGCCGGCGAGGATGACGACCAGGTGGTCCCGGTTGTCCTCGGCCCGCTTCAGCAGCACCTGAAGGGCCTCGTCGCCGTACGCGTCGCCCTTGCCGTAGCCGGAGTTGGACAGGGAGTACGCCTCGTCCACGAACAGGACGCCGCCGATCGCCGAGTCGATCAGCTCGTTGGCCTTCACTGCGGTCTGGCCGAGGTACTCGCCGACCAGGTCGGCCCGCTGGGCCTCGACCAGGTGGTCCCCGCCGAGCAGCCCGAGCGCGTAGAAGACGCGGCCGAGAATGCGCGCCACCGTGGTCTTGCCGGTGCCCGAGGGACCGGAGAAGACGAAGTGCCGTTTCGGCGGCTGTACCGGCAGCCCCTGCCCGGTGCGCAGCCTGGCCATGTTCAACTGCGCCGACAACGCCTTGACCTGCCGTTTCACCGGCTCCAGGCCCACCATGCGCTCCAGCTCGGCGAGCGCCTCGTCGAGCAGGGCGGGGTCGGTCGGTCCCGGCGGCATCGGCTGCACCGGGATCACGGCCTTCTCCCGGAAGCCGTCCGGCTGGGGCGGCAGCCCGCCGGGCGGCGACGGATCGGCGTCCGGGAGCCTCAGGTCGCGCCCCTCGGTGCCGAACAGCGCGTCCATGCCGTCCGGGCCCTCCAGCACGTCCTGGCCGATCCCGGCGAGCGTGATCGCCGCGAGGTCGGCGGCGGCGTCGTCGTACCCGTCCCCCTCGGCGATGGCGGCGAGCCGGGCCGAGGTGTCCATGAAGGAGGGGTCGACCCGGTGCACCGCCCGGTACAGGGGCAGGGCCGCGGCGGACCGTCCGGTGCCCTCGTGGGCGCGGGCCAGCCAGTACCGCAGCTCCTTGCGCTGCGGCTGTTCGCTGCGACAGCGCATCAGCGCGGACGACAGCAGCGGCTCGGCCTGTCCGTACATCTCCAGCCGGACCCTCGCCATGCCGCCGAACAGTCCGGCCTCGATGCCGAGCATGGGATCGTTGATCAGCGGATCGGTGTGCCGGACCAACTGCTCCCAGTCCTTGACCAGATAGGCGCGGCACGCGTGCAGGAACCGCACCTGGTGGTCCGCGTCGACCGGCGGGAGTCCGGCCAACGCCCGGTCCAGCTCGGGGACATGACGCCCGTCGAGCCAGTGCGAGGCGTGCGCGAGCAGCAGGTCGCGCGGGCTCTCCAGTACCGGCTGGACCCACCAGCCCAGCCAGTACCAGGAGTTGAGGGTGCGCCGGTGGCGGGAGCGCTGCTCGCCGAAGCGGTCCCGGTGCCGGAACATCCGCAGCAGCGCGGTCGTCGTGTCCACCCGTAGCGCGTGCAGTCCGAGCCAGCCGTCCGCCATACCGGGGTCCATCCGGACCGCGGCGCGGAACTCCTCCTCCGCCTGCGGGTAGGCGCCCATGGTGTAGGCGTCCACACCTCGCAGCCAGGCCAGGTCGGCCGGGGCCTCGGGGCCCTGCGTGCCGAAGTCCATCACGTCCCCCACAAACCGTGCCCCCGATGGTCGGGGAGTGCCTCGCGGATCAGGACATCCCCTCGCCGCCGGGCCGGTGCCCGTCGGCAGCTCTGGTCGAACGACTGTGCCACGGACGGGAGTTGAAGCGGTGCGGCAGAGCAGCCGTCCGAAGGTCGCACCGAAAGGCATGGTACCTGCGGTGGACGGGCCTGCCGAAGGGTGCCGCACAGCCCGTTCCACGAGGTGGGAGCAGACGGGGCGCATGGCGAACGGTGACCCAGGGTGAGCGAATCACGCCGTGGGGAGTCCGGAAAGAGGGGATGTGGGCAGAACGAAGCCCCCGATCACGGGGGAACAACCGGGGGCTTCGCGACTGCGGGCGGCTCCCGAAGGGCCGCTGCTTCAGAACGTAAGACCTGTACGGCCCCCTGGTCAAGCAGAGTTGGGGCACTGAGGCAACTTCTCCGGAGTGGGTCTTCACAACTTCAGCACGCTGCGGATGGTCCATCACGGTGAGTGATGACCTGGTCCGGTCCAGGCGTCCCAGCAGGCCCGGTCAGTACCTCGTATCCCTCGGGACACTGCCGCACCACATGGTCCGCGAACGGCCGTGTGGGGTCCTCGGCGAAGTGCCGGCGCTCGGCGCGGACCCATCCGTCCCAGAAGTCGCTCTGTGCCTGTCCGTCCCGTCGCCGTCCCCGAGCCCAGGCCTCCTCGTGGGGCAACTCCATCCACAGGAGCCGCGCGAGCCAGGGCCGCAGCGCCCGGCGCCCCGCGCCGACGCCCTCGAGGAGCACCACGGGCGCGGCCGGCAGCTCGCGGACCGGTCCGAACTCCCGGGCGCTCCAGTCGTAGGCGGCGTAGTGCGCCGTCTCGCCCCGCCCGAACGGCTCGATCACCCGGCTCAGCAGGCGGCCGGTCCAGTCGAACGGTTCCTCGTGGGTGGCGATGTCGTCGAGGTGGAGCACGGGTGCGCCGCCGAGGGCCGTCGCCAGTCTCCCGGCGAACGTGGTCTTGCCGGAGCCCGCGTGGCCGTCCACGCCGATCAGACGGACGGGCCCGCAGGAGGGCGGCAGCCGGCGCAGCCGCGAGGCGAGGTCGTGAATGGGGTTTCCCGGGGTGAGGTGCGGGGTCGGGGTGAGGGGTTGGCGCAACCCTGGGGAACATTCTATCGAGACGCCGTCCACAGCGGATCCATGGGTTCAGGATGGTGTCGCATTGAACTATTGATTGAACAATCCTCAAGAACTTCGCGGCCCGCTCCGAAAAGTATCGGCCTCGTGGAAGCGGCTATTTCGGATAGGGCGTTCCGGTGCTCGGAGATGCTGAGTAGGGTTCCTGTTGCGGAACACAGGCGTCGTACGTGGATGGACAGGGGAAGATGGCCGCGGGGTTATTCGAGGGGCAGTATGTGTGGCATCCGGCAGCCGACGACCGCAGACTCGCGAGTGTCTGCACGGATGTGAGAGCCGGCCGCTATCTCAGTGCCCACGAAGCTCTGAAGGAGACCCGCTCCGACTACGGATTACGGGCCCATCGGTCCCTGGTCGTCGCCTCCGAGGCCGCCGACTCCGATCTCGCCGAACGCTGGCTGACGGAGGAACAGACCCCCGAGGCCGCCCTGATGTGGGCCCGCGTGGCCGTCCTGCGCGCGTTACGCGCGGCCGACGCCAAGGACGATCGGGCCGAGGCGCTCGAACGCATAGCGCTGACCGCCTGCGACCGGGCCGCGCTGATGGACCGGGCGGATCCCACGCCCTGGGTCGCCCGGCTGTCCATGGCCCGGCTGCACGATCTGCGCGACCCGGCCCCGCAGGGGCTGCTGACCCAGCCTCCCGGCCCCTGGCGTCTGTTCTCGCACGTCCTGCGCCTCGACCCCTGGAACCGTGAGGGCCACCACCGGTTCCTGGCCTTCTTCTTCACGCGCTACGGCGGTTCCGTGAACGCCGCCTGGGACGTCGCCGCCTTCCTGAGCCAGCGCGCCCCCGCCTCCTCGCCGCTGCGGCTGCTGCCGCTGGTGGCCCTGGTGGAGAGCTACAACCCCACGCACCTGCTGGTCGACCGCACCTGGGAGCAGCCCCAGTGGCGTTCCACCGCGCTCGCGATCTACCAGAACTGGCTGCCGGAGGTGACCGGATACCGCTTCACGCCGGTCCTCGACCTGGCGTATCTGGCGCACGCGCTGTTCATGGCGCAGCGCGAGTTCGAGGCGCGTGCCGTGCTCATGGCCATGGGCCCCTACGCCTGCCGTATGCCGTGGAGCGTGTTCGGCGAACCCGAGGAGCAGCTCTCCCGTGCCCGCCGCGCCTGCGGCCTGCCCGTGCCGGGGGCCGGCTGAACGCCGGCCCTCCCTGACGTCCCGCACCACCCCCGAGAGAAAGGACAGCCGTGTCAGAGCGCATATCGGTCCCGAGCCGGACGACGGGCGCGGGAAAGAGTTCCGCCGTCTTCGACGACGACGCGACGCTTCATGCGATGGGATATCCGAGAAAACTCACCCGTCGATTCCAGGCGTTCGACAACTTCGCGATATCCTTCACCATCATCAACATTATTTCTGGTATTTTCTCGTCCTTCGGGTTCGGAATGAATGCCGGCGGCCCGCGCGTTCTCGTGTTCGGCTGGATCGGCGTCTCCGTGATGGTGCTCTTCATCGGTGCCGCGATGGCCGAGGTCGCCTCCGCCTATCCGACCAGCGGGGCGCTCTATTTCTCCGCAGGCAAGCTCGCCAAACGGCACAAGGGCGCCTGGTCCTGGTACACGGGGTGGCTGAATTTCGTGGGTCAGGTGGGAGGTACGGCCGCCACCGGATACGCGGCCGCCACGTTCATCCAGGCGTTCGTGGCCCTGCAGTGGCACTCGTACGAACCGACCGCAGAGCAGACGGTCCTGATCACCGCGCTGATCATCGTGCTCCAGGGTTTGGCCAATACCTACACCGTCCAGCTCGTCGCCGTGGTCAACCGGATCTCCGTGTGGTGGCTGCTGGTCGGGCTCGTCGTGATCGTGAGCACACTCATCGTGATGCCCGACGACCACCAGTCGGCCTCGTTCGTCACGCATTTCGCGAACAACACCGGTTTCACGAACGGGATTTACGGAGGGATGCTCGGGCTGTTGGTCACGAGCTGGACCTTCACGGGCTTCGACGGCAGCTTCCACATGTCCGAGGAAACGGTGCGGGCCACGGTCAACGCGCCGAAGGGGATCACTCGTTCGATCGGCTATTCGGCGATCACCGGGCTCATCCTGATGCTTGCCCTTGTGTACAGCATTCACGATTATGACCGGGTCGCCTCGTCCTCGGCGCCGCCCGTGCAGATTCTCATCGACGGGCTTGGCATGGGCATGGCTAAGTTCATCCTGCTGATCGTCATCGGGTCCATGCTCTTCTGCGGGCTGGCCAACCTCACCAGCAACACCCGGCAGATCTTCGCCTTCTCCCGGGACGGCGCCATGCCGGGCTCCCGCTGGTGGCACTCCGTCTCGCCGCGCACCCGTACCCCCGTCAAGGCCGTCTGGCTGGCGGTGGCCTGCTCGCTGGCCCTCGTCCTGCCCGGCTGGTGGTCGCACACCGCCTTCACGGCCATCGTCAGTGTCAACGTCGTCGGGCTCTTTCTCGCCTACGCCGTGCCGGTCTTCCTGCGGCTGCGGCTCGGCGACGAGTTCCAGCCCGGCCCCTGGAACCTGGGCCGCTGGAGCAAGCCCGTCGGCTGGGTGGCCGTGACCTGGATCCTCGCCAGCAGCGTGCTCTTCATGCTGCCCCAGGTCTCGCCGATCACCGGGGACAACTTCAACTACGCCTCGATCGCGCTCGCCGCGGTGCTGATCGTCGCGACGGTGTGGTGGTTCGCCACGGCACGCCGCCGCTTCCAGGGCCCCGTCAGCTACGGCCGCCCCGACGAGGTCGCCGCCATGGACCTCGTCTGACCATCGGTCCCCTCGGCCCCGGCGCCCGCCGGGGCCGAGGGTGTCCCAGGTCATGCCAGTGGTCCCGACCAATATTGGTGGGCGCGGCACGGGCCGAAGTGCTGGCAGAAGTCGCCCTCCGGCGTCCATAGTTGGCCCACAACAGAGCATTCTTTGTCATACGACAGAGCATTGGGCCCGCCCGTTCCGGACACCTGGGGGTTCTCCACCCATGAGCAGAGCCGAACAGCCGTCCCGCAGAATCGTCCTGGCCGCCGCGGTGGCAGCGGCGGCGGTGGGGGCCGCGGGGCCGCCGGCCGCCGCCGCTCCGGCCCGCCGGACCAGAGCGCCCGGCGGACTCGTCGACAACCGTGCCTGGACCTCGTACAGCGACTGGCGCTCGGGCAGCGCGCGGGGCGCTCGGGCCGTGCCGGGCGCCCGCCCCGGGCTGGCGATCGGCGCCCCGGCCGGCACGACGGACTACACCGACCCGCACACCGGCAGGACCGCCACCTGGGAGTACGCGACCTGGACCTCGCCCGTCCACCGGCTCGCCGTCCCCGCCACGGAGGCCATCGCCTCCTGGAACGCGCACACCCCGGCCGGCACCTGGATCCAGGTCGAGCTGACCGGCACCTACTCCGACGGCACGGACACGCCCTGGTACGTGATGGGCCGCTGGGCCTCGGGTGACCAGGACATCAGGCGCACCTCCGTGGACGACCAGACCGACGGACGCAGCACGATCTGGACGGACACCTTCTCCATCGACGACGCGGCCTCCGGCCTGCGCCTCGTCTCGTACCGGCTGCGCCTGACCCTCTACCGCACCCCTGGCTCCAAGATCACGCCCACCGTGCGGCGGCTGGGCGCGATGGGCTCCGACATCCCGGACCGCTTCACCGTCCCCGCCTCGGCCCCGGGTCTCGCCCAGGAGCTGAACGTTCCGCCCTACTCGCAGGAGATCCACGCCGGTCAGTACCCCGAGTACGACAACGGCGGCGAGGCCTGGTGCAGCCCCACCTCCTCGCAGATGATCATCGAGTACTGGGGGCGCAGGCCCACCGCCGAGCAGCTCGCCTGGGTCGACCCGGCCTACGCCGACCCGCAGGTGTGCCTCGCGGCCCGCTCGACCTACGACTACCAGTACGCCGGATGCGGCAACTGGCCCTTCAACGCCGCCTACGCGGCCACGTACAAGGACCTCCAGGGCGTGGTGACCCGGCTCGGCTCGCTCACCGACCTGGAGACGCTGATCGCGGCCGGCATCCCGGCCATAACGTCCCAGTCGTTCCTCAAGACCGAGCTGACGGGCGCGGGCTACGGCACCTCGGGCCACCTCATGACCGTCATAGGGTTCACCGCGGACGGCGACGTGATCGCCAACGACCCGGCCTCGCCCGGCGACGCCGCGGTGCGCAGGGTCTACAAGCGCTCCGAGTGGGAGACCATCTGGCTGCGGACCAAGCGCTACAACGCCTCCGGGAAGGTCGTCTCCGGTACCGGCGGGGTCTGCTACCTCTACTTCCCGGCGCATCCCTCGGCGCGCCAGCGCAAGGCGCTCGCGGCGGTGGGCATCCGGTGATGTGACGGCGGCCCCCGTCGGCCGGGGGCCGCCGGACCGGCCGGAGTGCCGCCCCACAGGGCGGGCTCCGGCCCGGCCGGGGTCGTGTGACGAGACCCACACGCGGTGCCGGGCGGGCGGAATCCAGCGGGATCCCGAGCCGTCGGGCCGTGGACGTGACCTGGGTCTCTACCGGTGACCGCGACTCCGGTGGCAAGGTGGTCGGGTCGGTGGGGAGCCGACGGGAGGCGGGGGACGTCACCGCACCACTACGTCAGCGAGATGCCATGACCGCGAGTTCCGCCACCGCCCCTCGTCTCGGCGCCCGTACCGGAGGCCCGAAGGACGACGGCCCGAAGATCCTCGAACACGTCGTGGGCTGGATCTTCGTGGTGGTCGTGGCGATGCTCGTGACGCGGCTCGGTCTGATCTGAGAGGGCGCTGCCGCCGGGGAGCCCGCGGCCCGCTCCCGGACACGACGGGCCGGGCGCCGATCGCCCCCGGATGACGGTCGGCACGGTTCTGCCATACTGCCCATGTTCCGTCGGCAGTTGGAGACCAGGGCCGGAATTGAATAATAGTCAACAACGCGAGGTCGACCGCCCCCGAGCGCGGGGCACCGACCGCTCACTGGCGCGCCGCGCCGAACTCATCGCCATCGGGCGGAAGTTGTTCGCCGACACGTCGTACGACGCCCTGTCGATGGACGACATCGCGCGGCAGGCGCACGTCGCCAAGGGGTTGATCTACTACTACTTCAAGTCCAAGCGCGGCTATTACCTCGCCATCGTCGAGGAATCGGTCGCGGAGCTGGTCTCCCGGGCCGCCGACGGTCTGGAACTTCCCCCGGTGGAGCGGGTCCAGCGCACGATCGACGGCTATCTCCGCTACGCCGAGCACAACCAGGCCGCCTATCGCACGATCATCTCGGGCGGCGTGGGCTTCGACGCCGAGGTGCAGGCGATACGCGACGGCGTGCGCGAGGCGATCGTCGCGACGATCGCCGAGGGGGCGTACGGCAGGGGGAGGGTCGGACCGCTTCCGCGCATCGCCCTGCTCGGCTGGCTGCACAGCGTGGAGGGAGCCACCCTCGACTGGATCGGCCACCCGGTGCTGTCGCGCGAGACCATGCGCGAACTGCTGGTGAAGATGCTGGGGGGTGCGATGCGTGCCGTCGAAGAACTCGATCCCTCGTACGCGGCCCCGCCCGACGCCCGGCGGGACAACTGACCGAACGGTATGAGGACTAGACCACTCTGTCAATGGTTCGGACCAATGCGTCGGCCCTCTCGGCAGCCGGCCGGATCCGACCGGTGACCTCGGCGTCGCGCCGAGGTCACCCGCGCGGGTCCCCGGCGCCCATGCCGAACTCGTTCCGCGGATCCCGCGACGTGCCGAACCGGCCGTCGCCCTGCGGGTCCCGGCCCGGGGCGAAGCGCTCCTCCGCCCGCGATTCGGTGAGCGCGCCGAACTGCCCGTATCCGAACATCGCCGACGGCGCCGCCAGGCGTACCCACTCGGGGTCGTGGCGGCCCGGCAGCGTGCGGCCGCGATCCGCCCAGGTGCGCATCAGGGCGCGGTAGATGGGCGGATCCTGAACCGGCGGGGGTGGCGGTGGCGGCGGTACCCAGTGAACCGATTGCGTCGGAGCCGGGACGAGGATCCGGCGCCGGTGCCCGGTCGCGGAAGGTGTGGGGCTCATGCCGGGGCAACGTGCGGGCGGGCGGACAGGTCACCGGCCCTTGGAATCGGGTGTGTGTTCAGGACGGGACCCTCACGAGCCCGGTGCCGGTGCGTGTGCCGTCCGGTCCTCGGTTCCGCCGTCTGGTCCTCGGCGGATATCTGACGTACCGTCAAGTCGACCGCCGCCGGGAGCCTCGCCCGTACGGGCGACATCGGCCGCCGCCGGGGGGCGCCCCTGCTCGCAGGCCGTGGGGGAGTGCGTGCCCCGTCCCGCGTCTCCGCCGTGATCGACCGGACAGGTTCCAGGAGGCTCGACGTGAACGACGACCGTCCCGTCCCCCTCGACGAGTACCCCGTGCACCAGGTCCCGCTGTCCATGAAGCAGGTGGCGAGCGGCGACCGCAACGCCTACGACCGCTGCATCTTCCACATCCTCGACCACCGGGGCCGGGCCCTGCTGATCCTCGGCCTCGGCGTCTATCCGAACGTCGGGGTGATCGACGCGTACGCCACGCTGCGCCTCGGCGACGCGCTGCACGCCGTCCGGGCGTCCGACGCGCTCGGCGAGGACCGGATGAACCTGGCCGTGGGGCCCCTGCGGATCACCGTGGAGGAGCCGCTGCGCCGGCTGCGGCTGCGCTCGGACGACAGTTCGCTGGCGTACGACATCACCTGGACCGCCGACTTCCCGGCCCTCTGGGAGCCGCACCACGTCCAGCGGCGCGGCGGCCGGCTCACCCTGGAGGGCCGCCGCTTCGTACAGGCGGGCGGTGTCGAGGGCGTCATCCGCGTCGGGGGCGACGAGATACCCGTCGCCGCGGGGGAGTGGACCGGCACCCGCGACCGCAGTTGGGGGGTGCGCCCCATTCCGGGGGAGGAGGGCGGCCGGCTCGCCGCCGAGAACCCGACGGAGGGATTCCACTGGATCTGGTGCCCGGTGCGCTTCGAGGACCGCTTCCTGATGGTCGTCGTCCAGGAGGACGCCGACGGATACCGCACCCTGGGCGACGCGACCCTCGTGCGCGACGGTGAGCGCGACCTCCAGCTCGGCTGGCCCCAGGCCGACATCACCTACCGCTCCGGTACCCGGCACCCCACCTCGGCCGTCGTCCACCTGACCCGCCCCGTGGACCGCAAGCCGCTGGAGCTGGGGGTGGAGGTGCTGGCCTCGTCCCCACTCGCGGTCGGCGCGGGATACCCGCCCGCCGACGACTGGCAGCACGGCACCTGGCGCGGCCGAGGCTGGACCGACCACCGCGTCTACGACCTCTCCGACCCGGCCGCGCACCCCCTCGCCCGCTACGGCGTGACCGACCACGCGGCCCGCTTCACCCTCGACGGGCAGGTCGGGTACGGGATCTTCGAGCACGGCTCGTTCGGCCGCCACGATCCGAGCGGCTTCACCGGGTTCGACTCGGTCGCGCCCTGAGAGGAGTGGCGACATGGCCACGGCACCCCGACCGCGGACGACCACCCGTGACCCCGAGGAGCTCGCGCGCAGGCTGACCGCCTGGCTGGACACCCGTCTGCCGGGCGCCCGCGCGGTGAACGTGAGCGTCCCCGAGTCCAACGGCCTGTCCAGCGAGACCCTGCTCTTCGACATCGGGCATCCCGAACCACCGTTGCGTGCCTGCGCGTTGAGACTAGCGGCGGACCCGGGGGCGTACACCGTCTTCCCGGTCTACGACATGGTCCGCCAGTACCGCACGATGCGTCTGGTCCGCGAGCGCAGCGATCTGCCGGTGCCCCGGGTGCGCTGGCTGGAGGAGGACCCCGGACCGCTCGGGGCACCGTTCTTCGTGATGGAACGCGTCACCGGGCGCGTACCGCCCGACGTCATGCCCTATACGTACGAGGGCAATTGGCTGCACGCGGCGACCGATCCCGAACGCGAGCACCTGGAGGCCGCCTCGATCGCGCTCCTCGCCCGGCTCCACGACCAAGTCCCGCCGAAGGAGGCGGACTTCCTCGCGCTGCCCGGCGACGGCAGCCCGCTGCGCCGCCATGTCGCGGCCCAACACGCCTACTACGCGTGGGTCATCGGGGGACTGGCGCGGTCCCCGCTCATCGAGAGCGCCTTCGGCCGGCTGGAGGAGCTGTGGCCGCGCGACGAGGGCGAGGCGGTGCTCAACTGGGGCGACGCCCGCATCGGGAACGTCGTCTACGACGGCTTCGACCCCGTCGCCGTACTCGACTGGGAGATGGCGGCACCGGCCCCGCGCGAGGTCGACCTGGGCTGGACCGTCTATCTGCACCGCTTCTTCCAGGACCTGACCACGGGGTTCGGGCAGCCCGGTCTGCCCGGCCTCCTGCGCCGCGACCGCGTCGAGGCACGCTACGCCCGCCTCACCGGCCACACGCCCCGGGACATGGACTTCTACACGCTGTACGCCGCCCTGCGGCACGCCATCGTCATGCTGCGCATCGCCTACCGCCAGGCGTACTTCGGCGAGGTGAGCGTCCCCCCGGACCCGGACACACTGATCCTGCACCACGGCAGCCTGCGGGCCATGGTGCAGGGCAGCTACTGGGACGAAGCGGGCGGCACCCGCTGAACGTGCCGAGCGGTCAGGCCGCGCGCCGCATCTCGGAGACCCGCAGGGGGACCGAGCTTGGTCCGCCTACGTGGGAGAACGGCTGCGTGCGCCAGTCCAGTCCCTGAGGGAGTGTCAACAGGAGGGCGGTGTCCTGCTGCTGGGGTTCCGCGCTGTCGTCGGCGGACCGCGCCTCGGCGGCCGCGAGGCCCGTGCCCGAGCAGACGGTGAGCCCGAACGGGTTCCACGGGGAGGCGCACAGGGCGTGCTCCGGCAGGACCTCCTCGTCCGCCAGCAGCGCGATGGGCTGCGCACAGGCCGGGCAGATCACCCGGTACATCTCGAAGGTGTCGTACGCGTCGAACTCGTCACCGTCCAGGGTGTCGGATTCGACGCCCTCCGGCTCGGGTTCGAGCACGGCCTGCTGCCGCTGAGGTGCGGTACGACCTGGGCGCTTAAGACTCTGCATGGGATTCTCCCCCTCGGGTGGGCCGACAAGGCACTGCGACCTCGACCACAGCAAGCACTTCCCGTCCCGTCTTCGCGGTAATCACGCGAACCTGACGGACCCGGTTGCATTCATGTGTCCTTCGTCACATGCCGTCCGCAGGTGCCCGGCGCTCGGCGGAACCGGGCGGCCGGATGGCGCGCGAACGGCGCCTCGCCACATCACAAAGCGGGTATGACCTGCGCCGCTGAGTATCCCGGGGGATCGGCGGCCCTGTAGGTTCTTGCGCCATGGAGGAGCTGGACCGACAGATCGTGCAGCTGCTCGTCGCAGACGGGCGGATGAGTTACACCGACCTGGGCAAGGCCACGGGCCTGTCCACGTCCGCCGTGCATCAGCGGGTACGCCGTCTCGAACAACGCGGCGTCATCCGGGGCTATGCCGCGGTCGTGGACCCGGAGGCCGTCGGGCTGCCCCTGACCGCCTTCATCTCGGTGAAGCCGTTCGACCCCAGCGCCCCCGACGACATCGCCGAACGCCTCGCGGGCGTCCCGGAGATCGAGGCCTGCCACAGCGTCGCGGGCGACGAGAACTACATCCTCAAGGTGCGTGTCTCGACCCCGCACGAACTAGAGGAGCTCCTCGGGCGGCTGAGGGCGCTCGCGGGCGTGTCGACGCGCACCACGGTCGTCCTGTCGACACCGTACGAATCCCGCCCGCCCCGCATCTGAGGGAACCGCCGGGGCAGGGCCGCGCGATCACACGGACCCGCCCGGACCGGCGGGCCGACCGGACCGGCCCGCCGTGTCGGACCCACCCGGGCGACGGCCGGCCGCCGGCAGGCGCGAGACTGTTCCCATGAGTGAGAGCACCGCCCCGTCGGACACCGTGCTGCTGCGCGGTGGAGAAGTCCACAGCCCCGCCGACCCCTTCGCGACCGCCATGGTCGTGGAACGGGGACAAGTCGCCTGGGTCGGCTCGGAAGGCGCCGCCGACGCCTTCGCCGACGGGGTCGACGAGGTCGTCGACCTCGAAGGCGCCCTGGTCACCCCGGCGTTCACCGACGCACACGTGCACACCACCGCGACCGGACTCGCCCTCACCGGCCTCGATCTGTCCGACGCGCCGTCCCTGGACGCGGCGCTCGCCCTCGTCCGCGATTTCGCCGCCGCCCGTCCGGCCGACCGGGTGCTGCTCGGCCACGGCTGGGACGCGGCCCGCTGGCCCGGCGGCCGCCCGCCGGCGCGCACCGAACTCGACGCCGCGACCGGCGGACGCCCGCTCTACCTCTCCCGCATCGACGTGCACTCCGCGGTGGCCACGAGCGCGCTCCTGGACCTGGTCCCGGGCGTCACGGCGCTCGCCGGGTACGCGCCCGACGGCCCCCTGACCCGCGACGCCCACCACGCCGTGCGCGCCGCCGCACTCGGCGCGATCGGCGACACGCAGCGCACCGGGGCCCAGCGAGCCGCGCTCGCCCACGCGGCCTCGCTCGGCATCGGCTCCGTGCACGAGTGCGGCGGCCCCGAGATCTCCTCCGAGGACGACTTCACCGGACTGCTGCGGCTCGCCGCCGAGGAGCCCGGACCGCGGGTCGTCGGCTACTGGGCCGACCGCGACGTCGAGAAGGCGCGGGCCCTCGGCGCCGTCGGCGCGGCCGGCGACCTCTTCGTCGACGGCTCCCTCGGCTCGCACACCGCCTGCCTGCACGAGCCCTACCTCGACGCGGACCACACGGGCCTCGTCCACCTCGACGCCGACGCCGTCGCGGCCCATGTGGTCGCCTGCACCGAGGCGGGCCTCCAGGCGGGCTTCCACGCCATCGGGGACGCCGCGGTGGCCTCCGTGGTCGACGGCGTCCGCGCCGCCGCGGAGAAGGTCGGCCTGGCCCGTGTGCGCGCCGCCCGGCACCGCGTCGAGCACGCCGAGATGCTCACCCCGGAAACCGTCGCGGGCTTCGCCGAACTCGGCCTCACCGCCTCCGTACAGCCCGCCTTCGACGCGCTGTGGGGCGGTGAGGACGGCATGTACGCGCAGCGGCTCGGAGTCGACCGGGCCAGGGCGCTCAACCCGTTCGCGGCCCTGCTGCGCGCCGGTGTGCCGCTGGCCTTCGGGTCCGACAGCCCCGTGACCCCGCTCGACCCGTGGGGCACCGTGCGCGCGGCGGCCTTCCACCGCACGCACGAGCACCGGGTCTCCGTGCGGGCCGCCTTCACGGCCCACACGCGGGGCGGCTGGCGGGCCGTGGGACGGGACGACGCGGGCGTCCTGGTGCCGGGCGCGCCCGCGGACTACGCCGTGTGGCGCACGGGTCATCTCGTGGTCCAGGCCCCCGACGACCGGGTCGCGCGCTGGTCCACCGACCCCCGCTCCGGTACTCCCGGCCTCCCCGATCTGACCCCCGGCGGCGACCTGCCCGTCTGCCTGCGCACCGTGGTCGGCGGACGGACGGTATTCGTACGGCCTAACGAGTGATGTCCCGGGGTGCCCGGTGCTCTGCCAGGGCCCGGCACCCCGACGTTCGACCTGCGCATCCTCGGCGCTGACCAGGGCTTTGTCGGAAAAGGCGCAGATCAAGCCAGTGTTGACAGCCTGCCGCAGGGGGCGGGTAGGTTCTGCCGGGTCCACCACCGGACGGCCGACGGGGGAACTCCGCACGGCCTCGCAGCGCCGCTGGGTCAGGGGTGGTGCGCCGCACCGGCGTACCGCCACTGGGAAGCCAGGCCCAGCACCGGCGCCGCGAGGCGAGGGAACGTTCCGACAAGTCGGCAGGTGTGACCCGGGTGGGGCCCGGACGTTCAGTAGACAACGGCTTTCGGTCGACCCGCAGCCAGCGGGTCCCAGGTCGGCCCGAAGGGCGCCGGGCCCCGATCCGAAGGACGCGAGGCCGCTCCGGCGCGTCCGCTCTTACCCGCCTCTTGGCGAATCGACACCCCCGCAGGGCCGCCGCGACGCAGCGGCGCAGGCTGGGCGCACTATGGTGGACCCCTGCGTACGGATACGAAGGGGCAGCAGTGAACGACGGCGACGGGACCCTCGCGGCGGAAGCCCAGGGGAGGCGGTTCGGCCCGCTCGGCACGGCCTTGGTGATCATTCCGACCTATAACGAGGCGGAGAACATCAAGAAGATCGTCGGCCGGGTGCGCTCCGCCGTGCCCGAGGCGCACGTCCTGGTGGCGGACGACAACAGCCCCGACGGCACGGGCAAGCTGGCCGACGAGCTGGCGGCCGACGACGAGAACGTCCAGGTCCTCCACCGCAAGGGCAAGGAAGGGCTCGGTGCCGCCTACCTAGCGGGGTTCCGCTGGGGTCTGGAGCACGGCTACGGCGTACTCATCGAGATGGACGCCGACGGCTCGCACCAGCCGGAGGAACTTCCCCGCCTGCTGACCGCGCTCAAGGGCGCCGACCTCGTCCTCGGCTCGCGCTGGGTGCCGGGCGGCCGCGTGGTGAACTGGCCCAAGTCCCGCGAGTTCATCTCGCGCGGCGGCAGCCTGTACTCCCGCGTCCTGCTCGACGTGCCGATCCGGGATGTGACGGGCGGCTACCGCGCCTTCCGCCGCGAGACCCTCGAAGGTCTCGGCCTCGGCGAGGTCGCCTCCCAGGGCTACTGCTTCCAGGTCGACCTGGCCCGCCGGGCGGTGAGGGCCGGCTACCACGTCGTCGAGGTCCCGATCACGTTCGTCGAGCGCGAGCTGGGCGACTCCAAGATGAGCCGCGACATCCTCGTGGAGGCGCTGTGGCGCGTCACCACCTGGGGTGTGGGCGAGCGGGTCGGCCGGATCACCGGCCGCAAGCGGTCCTGACCCCGCCCTGAGACCACGCGAGGCGCTCTCACCGGCCCGCCCTGACGCCACGCGAGGCGCTCTCACTGGCCCGTCCAGACGGCAGGGGCGGGCGGGTGAGTCGCGCCGAGGCCCGTGGGCGCCGGGTTGAGCGTCCGCTTATCCCGATTTGAGGCGCGCCCAGGCACACTGGGAGCATGACGACAGGCGTTTCGACCCCCACCCGCCCGCAGCGCTCGCGGCTGCGCACCTTCCTGCCGCTCGGCGTCGCGGTATGGCTGGTGCTGGAGATCTGGCTGCTGACGCTCGTCGCGCGCGCCACGAGCGGTTTCGTGGTGTTCCTGCTGCTGGTCGCCGGGTTCGTCCTCGGCGCCGTGGTCATCAAGCGGGCCGGCCGCCGTGCTTTCCGGAATCTGAGCCAGACGCTGCAACAGGCGCAGGGCGGTGTCATGCCCGTGGGCGGCGACAGTGGCCGGGGCAACGGCCTGACGATGCTCGGCGGCCTGCTCCTGATGATCCCGGGCCTGATCTCCGACACCGTCGGACTGCTCCTGCTGGTCCCGCCGGTCCAGAAGGGCGTCAGCCGCCTCGCGCAGAGCGCCTTCGAGCGGAAGATGCGGCTCGCCGCGCCCGGCACCGTCGGCGACGCCTTCCAGCAGGCCCGTATGCACCGCCCGGACGGCAAGGTGGTCCAGGGCGAGGTCATCAGGGACGACGCCCCGCGCGAGCCCGGCGGCACCTATCCGCCCCTGAACCGCTAGCCGGCACACGGCCCGCAGCGCCGGCCCCGGGAGCGCGACTTCGGGCCCTGTGGGCCCATGACGTACGGAATTGAATCCTCCCCCAGCTGAAGCAGGGGGATTCCTGGCTCACGCTGCCTGCGGGTCAGCGACCCAACCGGTCTTCCACGATCAACACCAGCCGGGTTGAAACCAGCCCGGTTTGATACAGCAAAGCTTGAAGGGAAGCCCGACCCCGGCCACCCCGGAAGCGAATGCGCCGAAACGCACGAGACCGCGGGCCCCGTACCTGACGTACGGTGCCCACGGTCTCGGCGTGCGGTGTATGCCGCTCGACCCTCTGAGGGGTCAGGCGGACTTTCGGCTGTCCCGCGGATGCACCGCGATGTTCATCGCGCCGCTGCGCAGGACGGCCAGGCGCTCCGCGAGGACCTCTTCGAGCTCCTCGCGAGTGCGCCGCTCCATCAGCATGTCCCAGTGGGTACGCGCGGGCTTGGCCTTCTTTTCCTCAGGGCCGTCGCCGTCGACCAGGAGTGCCTGGGCCCCGCAGACCTTGCACTCCCACTCAGCCGGAATTTCGGCCTCCACCGAGAAGGGCATCTCAAAGCGATGTCCCTTCTCGCATGCGTACTCCACGGCCTGGCGCGGGGCCAGGTCGATGCCGCGGTCCGTCTCATAGCTGGTCACTACGAGGCGTGTGCCGCGAAGAGCTCGCTCACTCATGAATCGTGCCTCCCGGGCTTGTCGCCCACAGGACAGGTGTCGCTGTCGTCGTCATCCGGTCAACGTCCGGTCGGCGGTAAAGATTCCCGTTGTGGGTCATGCGTCGCCGTCGTAGCCGCCCCTTGTTGTACCCACCGTCGCCCGGTTTGTCACATCTGGCATCAGATGTCACCCAACGCTTCAGTATCATTGACGCGCAGTAACGGTACGCCAGGCAGGCCAAACGCGTACACTACCGCTCTTTGGCCCCGGACGCTAAACCATCTCGGGCACGGGATTACCCGCGTCCCGGATCGCCTGACGCACAGGGACCCGCGCCAGCAGGACGAAGCCGATGGCGAAGAAGACCACGAGCGAGATGATCGCGTCCCGATAACTTCCCGTGAGCTGGTAGGTCAGTCCGAAGAGCAGCGGGCCGAGCCAGCTCATCCCGCGGTCGCTCATCTCGTACGCGGAGAAGTACTCGGCCTCCTTCCCGCTCGGCACGAGGTGCGAGAACAGGGAGCGTGACAGCGCCTGGCTGCCGCCCAGGACCAGTCCGATGCCGGCGGCGAGGACGAAGAACCACACGGGTGCCCCCGCGGGCAGGAAGTAACCGGCGGCGAGGGTGAGCGTCCAGGCGACGAGTGAGCCGAGGATGGTGCGTTTGGCTCCGTACGTACGGGCCAGCCGGCCCATGCCCAGTGCGCCCCCGACCGCGAGCACCTGGACCAGGAGTACGGCCGTGATCAGGGTCGACTGGCTGAGGCCCAGTTCCTCGGAGCCGTAGACGGAGGCCTGCGAGATGACGGTCTGGATGCCGTCGTTGTAGATGAGATAGGCGAGCAGGAAGGAGAGCGTGAGGGGCTGGCGGCGCATGTCGCGCACCGTGGCGGCGAGCTGGCGCCATCCGTGCGCCGACGCCCGGCCGGTCGGGGCGGCACGGCGATCGCGCAGCCGCTTCAGCGGGACGAGGGTGAAGGCGCCCCACCAGACACCCGCCGAGGCCAGACAGATGCGTACGGCCGTCGACTCGGAGACGCCGAAACTGTCATGAGCCGTGAAGAGGACCAGGTTCGCCACCAGGACCACGGAACCCGCCGCGTACCCGAAGGCCCAGCCGCGGGAGGAGACGGCGTCGCGCTCCTCGGGCGGGGCGATCTGCGGAAGGTAGGAGTTGTACAGGACCATCGACACGGCCAGCGAGGCGTTCGCGACGATCAGCAGCAGCCCGCCCAGCAGATAGCGGTCGCCGTCCAGGAAGAACATGCCCGTGGTGGCGGCGGCGCCCAGATAGGCCGCCGCCGCGAGCAGCGGCTTCTTGCGGCCCGTCCGGTCGGCGGCGGCACCCGCCATCGGCATCACGACGATCGACAGGATGACCGAGGCCGAGACCGCGTACGCGAAGAAGGAACCGGCGCGGACCGGTACCCCGAGCGGGTGGACGAATCCGTCCGCGTCCGCCGCGTGCTTGGCCACCGCCGTCAGATAGGGGCCGAGGAACACCGTGAGCACGCTCGTCGAGTAGACGGAGCAGGCCCAGTCGTAGAAGTACCAGCCGCGCTGTTCTCGCCGGCGCTCCGCGGCCTCGTCGGCCGCCCCCGCCCGCACGGTGTCCGTGCTCACCCGTGCCTCGCTTCCCCGTGAACGGACCGCGCGAGGAGGCTCAGAACCAGGTGCCCCGGTCTTCCAGGACCTTGCGCAGCGTGTCGATGTGATCGGTCATGATGCCATCGACTCCCAGGTCCAGGAGCCGGTGCATGCGTTCCGATTCGTTTACGGTCCACACGTGCACCTGGAGCCCGCGCGCGTGGGCGGCCCGTACGAAGCGACGGTCGACCACCGGTACACCCGACTGTGTCTCGGGGACCTGGGCCGCGACCGCGGAGCGCCGCACCGCCGCGGGCACGCCCCACGAGCGCAGCCGCAGATTGAGCACCCCCCGGGTGCCGAACGAGGTGGCCAGGCGCGGCCCGGCGAGATGCTGGGCACGGGTCACCCGGGCCTCGGAGAACGAGCCGACGCAGACGCGGTCCCAGGCGTCGGTGCGGCCGATCAGGTCGAGCAGCGGGGCGAGCGCGGGTTCGGTCTTGACCTCGACGTTCCAGCGCGTCTCGGGGAACTCTTCGAGCAGCTCCTCGAAGAGGGGAACCGGCTCCTTGCCCGCCACGCGTGCCTGGCTCACGTCGGCCCAGGGGAGGTCCGCGATCCGGCCCGCGCCGTCCGTCACCCGGTCGAGGGTCGTGTCGTGGAAGGCGACCAGCCTGCCGTCCGCCGTGGCGTGCACGTCGGTCTCGATGTAGCGGTACCCGGCGTTCACCGCCCGCCGGAACTGCGTCAGGGTGTTCTCCAGGCCGTCCGCAGATCCGCCGCGGTGTGCGAAGGGGATCGGGCCGGGATGGTCGAGGTAGGGATGAAGAGTGCGCGTGCTCACCCCGGCAGTATGGCGCGCTCGGGTTGACCTGGGGCGACAACGGCGCTGCGGAGCGGTGCCGGACGGGCGGCGAACACCTTCAGGAAGAGCTGGGCCAGGGGTCCGATGGCGACGGCGTACAGCACCGTGCCGACCCCGACCGTGCCGCCCAGCACGAAGCCGGTCGCGACGACGGCCACTTCGAGGACCGTGCGCACCAGGCGGACCGAGCGGCCCGTACGCCGGTGCAGTCCCGTCATCAGACCGTCGCGGGGACCCGGGCCGAAGCTGGCCGAGATGTACAGGCCCGTGGCCACGCCGTTCAGCCCGACGCCCGCCACCAGCAGGGGAATCCGCAGAGCCAGTGAGTGGGCGTCCGGGATCAGCGCCAGGGTGCCGTCCATGGCAAGGCCGACCACGAACACGTTGGAGACGGTGCCGAGGCCGGGCCGCTGGCGCAGCGGGATCCACAGGAGCAGCACCGCGGCCCCCACGATGATCGACACGACGCCGATCGTCAGACCGGTGAGCTCGGCGAGGCCTTGGTGCAGTACGCCCCATGGCTCCAGGCCGAGACCCGCCTCCACGAGGAGCGCCGAGCTCGCGCCGTACAGGGCGAGCCCGGCGTAGAGCTGGACGAGACGGCGAGGGAGCCGCCCGGAGCCGGGAGCCTCGGCGGGTGCGGACTCGGAATGTGTGGACAAGGGATGCCCCCGGTGGTGGTAGTGGCCTGGCGCATGACACTCTGTGGCTTGAGAAGTGGCTTCAACCATGGCCAATTCGGGGAAGGTGGACTGGAATCATGGCGCAGTGGACTTCGGCGGTGGGGGCCGCGCAGCTCGCCCGGCTCCTCAACTCCCAGCAGGAGCGGCCCGCCGGCCCGGGGACCCGGCGTCCGCCCGCGTATCGCGCCCTCGCCGACGGTGTGCGGCTGCTCGTGCTCGAAGGACGGGTGCCGGTCGCCGCGCGGCTGCCCGCCGAACGCGAACTGGCGCTCGCCCTGTCCGTCAGCCGGACGACCGTCGCCGCGGCCTACGAGGCACTGCGCGCGGAGGGCTTCCTGGAGTCGCGCCGCGGAGCCGGGAGCTGGACCGCGGTGCCCGCCGGGAACCCACTGCCCGCACGCGGACTGGAACCGCTGCCTCCCGAGGCCCTCGGCTCGATGATCGACCTCGGCTGCGCGGCGCTGCCCGCGCCGGAGCCGTGGCTGACCCGAGCTGTCCAGGGCGCCCTGGAGGAACTGCCCCCGTACGCGCACACGCACGGCGACTACCCCGCGGGCCTTCCCGCGCTGCGCGCCATGCTCGCCGAACGCTATACGGCCCGCGGCATCCCGACCATGCCCGAGCAGATCATGGTGACCACCGGGGCGATGGGCGCGATCGACGCGATCTGTCATCTCTTCGCCGGGCGCGGCGAACGGATCGCCGTCGAGTCCCCCTCCTACGCCAACATCCTCCAGTTGATGCGGGAGGCCGGTGCCCGGCTGGTGCCGGTCGCGATGGCCGAGGGACTGGCCGGCTGGGACATGGACCGCTGGCGGCAGGTCCTGCGCGACGCGGCGCCCCGGCTCGCGTACGTCGTCGCCGACTTCCACAACCCCACCGGCGCGCTCGCGGACGAGGACCAGCGACGCGGGCTCGTGGACGCGGCGCGCTCGGCCGGCACCGTGCTCGTCGTCGACGAGACGATGAGCGAGCTGGATCTGGACGAGGGGCTGGAGATGCCGCGCCCCGTGTGCGGGTTCGACCCGGCCGGCTCGACCGTGATCACCGTCGGTTCGGCGAGCAAGGCCTTCTGGGCGGGTATGCGGATCGGCTGGGTCCGGGCCGCGCCCGACGTCATCCGCAGCCTGGTCGCCGCGCGCGCCTACGCCGACCTCGGCACGCCCGTGCTGGAGCAGCTCGCCGTCAACTGGCTGCTCAGCACGGGAGGCTGGGAGGAGGCCGTCGGCATCCGGCGCGCGCAGGGCCGCGAGAACCGCGACGCCATCGTCGCGGCCGTCCGCAGGGAGCTGCCCGGCTGGGAGTTCTCCGTGCCGCGCGGCGGTCTCACGCTCTGGGTGCGTACGGGCGGGCTGTCCGGTTCGCGGCTCGCCGAGGTCGGCGAGCGCGTGGGCGTACGGGTGCCCTCGGGGCCCCGGTTCGGGGTCGACGGCGCCTTCGAGGGATACGTCCGGCTCCCGTTCACCGTGGGCGGCGCGGTCGCGGACGAGGCGGCGGCGCGACTGGCCGCGGCCGCCCGCCTGGTGGAAACCGGCGCGACCGGAGGAGAGGACGGACCTCGCACGTTCGTGGCGTAACGCCGGACGGCTCCCGGAGCGGGGTCGGGCTACGCCGAATGGGTTCCGGGCGTTCGTGGCGTGGCGCCGGACGGGACGCGGAGCGAGGCCGGGCTACGCCTGACGGGTTCCGCCTGGTCGTCGCGTTCGCCGGACGGGGCCACGGCTTCGTCTCGTTCGCCCGGACGGCCCCGGGCTGTCGCGGCGCAGCGCCGGACGGGCCCGGAGGTTCGTCGTGTACGGCGGACGGCCCCGGATGTACGTCTCGCGACGCCGGACGGGCCGGAACCCGCTCGGGTTTCGGCCCGTCCGGCGTCCGTGCGGACCTCGGGGGCGGTGCGTCCTGCCCTCGCCTATCCCTCCGCTGCCGCGACTTCCGCGACCCCGGAGGGCAGTTGTTCCGCCGCGTCCGCGGGCGTCGTCCGTTCCGGCAGCAGGTCGAGCACCGCCTGCCGCTGCGCCTCGCTCGTGGCGTCGTCGTAGGGGTCCGGCGTGGCGGGGACCTGGAGGCGCAGGACGGGTCCGGTGCCCAGGCGGGCGTAGCCGCGGCCGGGCGGGACGTCCCGGGTCGGCGTGGTGTGCGGGGGCGCCCCCAGGACCGCTTCCAGCTCGGCGGCCGAGGCGGTGCCGAGCACCACGCGCGCGCGGATGTGCTGCCGCACCGCGTCACCGATGAAGTCGAGGTTCTCGAAGTGCTCGGCGATCACGACCGTGACGCCCGCGGCGCGGCCGTGCCGCAGCGGGGTCTGGAGCAGTGTCCGGGGGTCCTCGCGTCCGTCGGCCGCGGCCAGATGGCCGAGCGCGCTGGGCCGGTCCAGCAGGATCCACAGCGGGTTCCTGATGTCGTCGGGGGTGGGATGCCCCGCCTGGCGGGCGCGGTTCGCGGCGATCAGCCGCCGCTCGGTCTCGTGCGCCGCCCATTCGAGGCTCGCGAGCGCCCCGCCCGTCGAGCACTCGACGGCCAGGACACCCTCGCGCCCCGTCAGACACGCGTACTCGCCGGTGCCTCCGCCGTCGACGACGACGACATCGCCGTGCTGGAGGGCCTGCAGGGCGATGGAGCGCAGGAGGGTGGTCGTGCCGGCGCCCGGTTCGCCCGTGATCAGCAGGTGCGGCTCGGTGGAGCGGGCGCCCGTACGCCAGACGACCGGCGGAACGTCGCGCTGCTCCGCGCCGTGGGTGAGGGGGAGCGTGCGCTGGACGTCGGCCGGATCGGTGAATCCGAGGACCGTCTCGCCGGGCGCGGTGACGAAGCGCTGGGCGGCGATGTCGGTGGGCAGGGGCGCGAGGACCGTGACGGTGAGTTCGTTGCCCTCCTCGTCCCAGTCGAAGTGGTACTCACGGCCGCGGCCCGACTTGGCGTGCAGGAGCTGCTCGATGCGGGCGCGGGAGTCCGGTTCGCCGTCCGTGAAGTACGCGGGGTAGTGGACGAGCAGACGGGAGATCCGTCCGTCGTCGTCGAAGTCGTACGAGGTGAAGGCCTTCTCCCAGTCGCCGCCGTGGGCGTACAGGGGAGCGGGGTCGTCGGCCGCGGAGAAGTACGGGACGAGCGCGTCGTAGAGGCACTGGAGGCGTTCGATCTGCGCCTCGTCCGGGCCGGTCGCGGGCGGTGGGGTGCGCTCGCGACCGGTCCAGGCTGCCGCCGCCATCAGGGTGATGACGGCGAGCAGCGGTCCGTACGGCACCAGAGCCACGATCAGGACCACCGAGGCCACCAGGAACAGCAGCGGTCCGCGCCGGTCCTTGGGGGTGGCGGCCCACTTGCGCCGTCCGGCGGCTGCCAGCCGGCGCAGTCCACGGGTGACCGTGATCAGTGGATGGAGGACGTCGGTGGCGCTGTCGGCTGCCGTCCGGGCCAGCTCCCGGCGCTTGGCGAACTGTGCGGTGCCGTTGCTGAGGATGCGGGGGAGAGGGCGCCGAGCCACTGCTGTCTCCTGGAGGTGCGTACGAGGTGGGGGGACGTCGTCAGAACTTGATCCCGCCGAGGAGGCCCGCCAGGCTCTCCCCGCCGGCCTTGATGCTCGGCGCGATGGCCGTGCTGGCGAGGTAGAAGCCGAAGAGTGCGGCGACGAAGAGGTGCGACGCCTTCAGCCCGTCCTTCTTGAAGAACAGGAAGACGATGATGCCGAGAAGGACGACGCCTGACATGGACAGAATCATTTGAGCTCTCCTGGATCGTGGGGACGGTCACCATGAGTTGTCCCAGGATCACAGCATGTATCCATACTATAAAAGGTGCAACAGGGTGAAAACTGGCTGATTTCACCCGCGTGACAGAGCCGGCTTGCGCCGCCTGAGCTGCTCCGTTGCGCTCGATGCGCACTTTGTGATCTTTGCCGTGGAGGATGCCTGTCATGTGCCGCCGGAGCCAGTACCCTGTCGATTCACCCGAACGGTTGCATGGAGAGGCGGTCCGGCCGATGAGCGAAGCCCCCGACCCCGAGGTCGTGGAGCTCGCGACCAAGATCTTCGATCTTGCGCGACGCGGCGAGACGGAGACGCTCGTGGCGTATGTCGACGCGGGTGTCCCGGCCGACCTCACCAACGACCGCGGAGACTCGCTCGTGATGCTCGCCGCCTACCACGGCCACGCCGACGCGGTCCGCGCGCTCCTGGAGCGCGGCGCCGAGGCCGACCGGGTGAACGACCGGGGCCAGACCCCTCTCGCCGGCGCCGTCTTCAAGGGCGAGGAAGCCGTCATCCGGGTCCTCCTGACCGCCGGCGCCGATCCGGCCGCGGGCACCCCCTCGGCCGTCGACACGGCGCGCATGTTCGCCAAGACGGACCTGCTCGAATTGTTCGGCACGCCATGAATCGAACGCGCTGACCAGGCGAAACGCAGGAAAAAAGGGAGGCGGAACGGGGCCGCCGGAAATACGGTCGCGGCAGGAAGAACGGCCGGGTCATCATGGCGACGTGATTCACGGACGCGATGGCTGGGCAGGAGTTGCCGCACCGCGCGGGCCGTGACTCGGCCCGCATGGGCCACCGACGAGAGGCAGAGGAAGATGGTCTACAGCAAGCAAGAGACGGCGGGCGCCCCGACGTGTTGTCACGCGGCCAGGTAATGCAGGATCCCGGTTGCGTCGACGCTTGATGTGAGGCTGTTTCCCATGTTCGATCCGGTCATAGCGCCCAGCGGAACCCTGCTCGGCCTGCTCCAGAGGGGCCGCGGCGACGGCACGCTGCACGCACTCACCGCACCGCGGGCCGAGGCGCTCGCGGCACTGAACCACTGCGTCCTCAGGGACCCCCGCCACGACTGGCAGGTGGAGAACCGCTCCCTGTACTACGCCCGTCTCTACCTCGACCTGAACGGTGAGCTCGACGAGATCGAGCGGCACCTGTTCGACGCCGAGGACGTCCTGGACGACTGCGAGTCACGCACGGGGCTCGCCCTCGCGGTCCTCGGCCACCTCGCCTCGTACGGCAGGCGCGACGCGCTCGCCCTGCTGCGCCGGTACGCCGCGGTCGGCTCCAACTGGAACTGGGCCCTGGACGAACTGGCGCTGCGCGACGACGACGCGGGCCTGCGCGCCCTCGCCGCCCCCGTGCTCGCCCGGTTCCCGGCCGATCCGGAGGGCGAGGCCGCCCTCGCCGCCGTCGTACGCGACGCCTTCGAGCCACGGCCCTGGCGGCTGTGGGCGGACGACTCCCGTACGTCCGTCGCCACCCGCGTGCGCGCCGCCCAGGAGGCCGGGTCCTTCGACCGCTGGCAACGGCAGATGCGGCCCTCGGGGCCCCGCCCCGGGTGGAGCGTCGGCGCCGTCTTCGCGTGGGCCCAGCAGGGCGTCGAACGCGGGGCCGCGCTGCATGTCCCCGCGGCCCGCTGCCTGACCGCCGTCGCCGGACCCGAGGACCGTCCGGAGATCGTCGCGGCCGCGCGCCACGGCGTGGAGGGCGCCCGCTGCACAGCCCTGCGCTATCTCGCCGACGGCAACGATCCGGACGCCCTCGACCTGATCGAGGCGGCCGCCGCGGACGGTTCCACGGCTGTCGCCGAGGCAGCCGTCGACGCCTTCGAACGCATGCGGAGCGTCGCCGCCGTCGACCGGGCCCGCGGCTGGGCGCACCGGCCCGACGTCCTCGGCGCCGCGGCGGGCCGTGTGCTCGCCTGCCGGGGCGGCGCACAGGACCGCGATCTCGTCCTGGCGGCCCTGCGGGAGGCGGTACGGGGCGAGGGCCCCGACGCGCCGACCCTGTGGACCCTCGTCGACGGGACCGGACGGCTCGGCATCGCCTGCGCCGCCCCCGTGCTGCGGCACATCTACCGGGAGACGGCGTCGTCGCACCTGCGTCAGCGCGCCGCCCGCGCCCTGGCCGCCACGGACCCCTCCTTCCCCGCCGGCTTCGCCGTCGAGTGCCTCTGGGACTGCGAGGAGACCACCCGGGAGATCGCCGCACGGCACGCCGAGACCGGTGACGCGCGCGTGGTCGACCAGCTCCGCCGGCTGGCGGCGGATCCGGCCGAGGAGGCCGAAGTCCAGACAGCCGTACGGAGCAGGATCGGGCCTGACATGCCGGCCGTATGAACGTTCGGTGACCCGGGAGTCAGGAGCGTGTGGACGGGGGCTGACCTGCCCGGGTGCGGAGCGGAACGCTCACGGGACGTTCATCGTTCGCATAGATCCACGTTGACGCGGCCACGTCCAGCGGGGCGAGAACACCCCTATGCGTGTCGTCATCGTGACCGAATCCTTTCCCCCCGATGTGAACGGCGTGGCCCACTGCGCGCTCCAGACCGCCCGGCACCTCGTCGATCGCGGTCACGCTCCCCTTGTCGTCGCTCCCGCCACCTCCCCCAAGTTCTCGGCCTCCCCCGACCAGGGAGGCACCCCCACCGGGAACGGGCCCGGCGCCCTCGCGCCGTGCCCGGTCGTCCGCGTTCCCTCCATCCCGCTCCCGGGCTACCCGCAGGTGCGCGTCGCCCTCCCGAGCCGACGCGTCGCCGCGGCCATCACCGAACACCGCGCCGACATCGTCCACCTGGCCAGCCCCTTCATCCTCGGCGTCCGCGGCATGGCGGCCGCCTCCCGGCTCGGCATCCCCGCCGTGGCCGTCTACCAGACCGACCTCGCCGGATACGCCCGTACGTACATCAGCGCGGGTGAGGCCACCGCGTGGCGGCGCATCCGCTCGGTGCACGCCGCGGCCGACCGGACCCTCGCTCCCTCCAGCGCGGCCCTGCGCGACCTGGAGGCGCACGGTGTGCCCCGGGTGCGGCTGTGGGCGCGCGGTGTCGACACGGTCCGCTTCCGCCCCGGTCACCGTGACGAGGCGCTCCGCCGCGAACTCGCGCCGAACGGCGAGGTGATCGTCGGCTACGTCGGCCGGCTCGCCCCCGAGAAGCAGATCGAACTGCTCTCCGGCGTCTGCGGACTCGACGGCGTCCGCGTCGTCGTGGTGGGCGACGGACCCAGCGAGACCACCCTGCGCGGGGCGCTCCCCGGCGCGGTCTTCCTCGGCCGGCGCACCGGCGACGACCTCGCCCGGATCTTCGCCTCGCTGGACGTCTTCGCGCACACCGGCCCCTTCGAGACCTTCTGCCAGACCGTGCAGGAGGCCATGGCCAGCGGAGTGCCCGTCGTCGCGCCCGCCGCGGGCGGACCGCTCGACCTGGTCGACCACGGACGCACCGGGCTGCTGGTCCCGCCGCGCGACGCCGACGCCGTACGGGACGCGGTGCGCACCCTCGCGGCCGACCCAGCGCTGCGGGCGGCCTACGGCGCCGCCGGCCACGCCATGGTCGAGGGCCGCACCTGGGCCACGGTCGGCGACCAGCTCATCGGCCACTACGAGGACGTGCTCTCCGCGCGGAAGCTGGTGGCGGCATGAGCCTGCGCATCGTACGGCTCGCCAACTTCGTCGCCCCCTCCTCCGGCGGGCTGCGTACCGCCCTGCGGGAGCTGGGCGCCGGGTACCGGGAGGCCGGCCACGAACCGGTGCTCGTCATACCCGGCGAACGCGCGAGCGATCACGACACCGAGCAGGGACGGGTGATCACGCTGCCCGGCCCGCTGCTGCCCGGCACCGGCGGCTACCGCGTCCTCACCGACAAGCGGCGCCTCGCCCGGCTCCTGGAGTCGCTCGCCCCGGACCGCCTGGAGGTCTCGGACCGCACCACCCTGCGCTGGACCGGAGTCTGGGCGCGCCGGGCCCGGGTGCCCGCCGTGATGGTCTCCCACGAGACCGCCGACGGTGTACTGCGCACCTGGGGACTGTCCGAGGCTATGGCCCGGCGGACCGCCGACGCCCTCAACGTCCGTACGGCGCACTCCTACGCGCGCGTGGTGTGCACCACCGAGTTCGCCGAGCGCGAGTTCGTGCGGATCGGCGCCCGCAATGTCGTACGAGCCCCTCTGGGCGTCGACCTGGTGGACCGGCACCCCGCCCTGCGCGACCCGGCACTGCGCGCCCGCCACGCGCGCACGGACCAGGTCCTGCTCGTCATGTGCTCCCGCCTGTCCGTCGAGAAGCGCCCCGGCACGGCGCTCGACGCGCTGGAGGCGCTGCTGCGGCGCGGTGAGCGGGCCGTGCTCGTCGTCGCCGGGGACGGGCCGCTCAGGGCCCGGCTCGAGCAGCGTGCCCGGGAGCGGAGGCTGCCCGTCACCTTCCTCGGGCACGTCGCGGACCGCGCCCTGCTCGGTTCCCTCCAGGCCTCGGCGGACGTGTGCCTGGCACCGGGGCCGGCGGAGACCTTCGGACTCGCCGCCCTGGAAGCCATGGCCTGCGGCACCCCCGTCGTCGCCAGCGCGCACTCCGCCCTGCCGGAGATCGTCGGCTCCGCCGGAGCCACCGCCGCCGACAGCGGGAACTCCTTCGCGGACGCGGTGGGGCTGCTGCTCGGCCGCGCCGAGAACGAGCGCAGGCAGGCCGCACGCGCGCGTGCCGAGTGCTTCGGCTGGGACGCCGCCGTGACGGGCTTCCTCGCCGCGCACGACGCGGTGGCCGTGAACCGGCCGCGTCTCCAGGAGGGCGTGGCATGAGACCGGTGCGGTTCGTCGCCCTCGGGGACTCCCTCACGGAAGGGGTGGGCGACCCCGTCGGGGACCGGTGGCGCGGATGGGCCGAGCTGCTCGCCCCGGGGCTCGCCCCCGGGGACGCGCCCGTGCGGTTCACCAACCTCGCGGTCAGCGGGGCGCAGACACGGGACGTCCTCGAACGGCAGACCCCGGCGGCGCTCGCCCTGGAGCCCGACATCGTCTCTGTCGTGATCGGCGTCAACGACACCCTGCGGTACACGTTCGACATCCACTCGGTGGCCGAACGGCTCGACACCGTGTACGCGGCGTTCCGCGCGCGGGACACCGTCGTGCTGACGGCCTGCCTCCCGGACCCCGGCTCGATGCTGGGACTGCCGGGAGCGCTGGCCCGCCCGCTGGCCCGGCGTCAGCACGCGGTCAACGCGGTGGTGCACGCGCTCTCGAAGCGGCACGGGGCGATGCATCTGCACGCGGCGGAGGAGGACTGGCTCCACGACCGCGCCGTGTGGAGCGCCGACCGGCTGCACCCGGGGGAGCTGGGACACCGTCAACTGGCCCTGCGCTTCCACGCGCTGCTCGCCGAGGAGGGCGTCGCCGACGGGATCACCCCGTCGGCCGAGGCCGAGTTCCCCGCGCCGACCCGCACCGCGAGCCTTCTGTGGCTGGCCACGGCGGGAACCGGCTGGGTGGCCAGGCGCTGCACGGATCTGCTGCCCCAGTTGCTCACTCTCGCCGCGTCCGAGGTGCGCCACCGGGCCCGGGGCACCAGCGCCCGGCTCGACCTGAGCGCCTCGCACGCCGTCGCGTCCGCCCTGGCGGCCCTGTCGGTCGCGGAACAGCCGGACGTGGCCTGAGGGCGGCACGCGCGGTGGCCTCAGCGGCGGCGTACGGCCAGGAAACGCACCGGGGTTCCCGGGACCGCCTGAGCGGCCGCCGGAAGGTCGGCGGGACGGACGACCGCGACCACCGGGTACCCCCCGGTGGTCGGATGGTCGGCGAGGAAGACGACCGGGCGGCCGTCGGGCGGCACCTGGACGGCACCCAGCACCAGCCCCTCACTGGGGAGTTCGCCGGATACGGCCCTCTCCAGTGAGGGCCCTTCCGTGCGCAGGCCGATGCGGTTGCTCGCCGACGAGACCCGGTAGGCGCGGGTCGTGAGCGTCCGCAGGGCCGCCTCGGTGAACCAGTCGTCGCGCGGGCCGAGGGTCACGCGCAGAACCAGCTCGGCGGGCGGGGCGCGGTGCGGGACGACGTCCACGCGCGCGTGAAGGGTGCCGGGACTTCCCAGGGGAAGCACCGTGCCGTCCGTCAGCGGCGGCGGGCCGAGCCCCGAGAGGAGGTCGGTCGAGCGGCTGCCGAGCACCGGATCGACGGCCACGCCACCGGACACGGCCACGTAACTCCGCAGGCCCGCGCGCGCGGAACCGATGTCCACGAGGGCCCCCGCGGGCACCCGGACAGGAGCCCCCCAGGCGACCGGGCGGCCGGCCACCCGCACCGGACAGGGCGCTCCCGTCACGGCCACCGTGACCGTGGAACGAGGGCGCAGGGCGCAGCCGTCGACGGTCGTCTCCAGAACGGCCGCCCCGGCGGGGTTGGCGACGAGCCGGTTGGCCAGCGCCGCCGCGGGCGCGTCGAGCGCTCCCGAGCGCGGTACGCCGAGATGGGCGTGCCCGGGCCGCCCCTGGTCCTGGACGGTGGTCAGGGCACCGGCCCGCACCACCGCGAGGGCCCGGTCGCTCATGAACACCTCTCCGGTACGAAGCGCACCCGCGCGCCGGGTGCCAGCAGCGCGGCCGGTACGCGCGCGTGGTCCCACAGCATCGCGTCCGTCGTGCCGATCAACTGCCAGCCACCCGGCGAACTGCGCGGGTACACACCGGTGTACGGGCCCGCCAGCGCCACGGAGCCCGCGGGCACCGCCGTGCGCGGGGTGGCCCGGCGCGGCACGTCGTACCGTGCCGGCAGTCCCGTGAGATAGCCGAAGCCGGGCGCGAACCCGCAGAAGGCGACCCGGAACTCGGCCGCGGCGTGGATCTCCGGCACCTCGCGCACTCCCACCCCCCAGTGGGCCGCCACGTCCGGCAGGTCGGGACCGTCGTACCGTACGGGGATCTCGACGGCGGCGTCCGCGCGCGCGGTCAGCGGGGGGATCTCCCAGCCGGGCAGCAGTTCCGCCAGCCGGCCGGGGTCGTCCAGACCGTCCAGGAGCACCGTGCGGGCCGCCGGGACGATCTCCCGCACGGACAGCGAGCCCTCCGCCCGGCGCCGCACCAGCTCGGCGTGCAGCGCCTGGGCGGCCTCCCCCGAGGAGACCTCCACCAGGAGCGCCCGCTCGCCGACGGGCAGGGCCTTCACACCGCTTCCTTCGCTGTTACCCCCTTCGCCGTTACCGCCGGCCGGCACCGGAGCCGTACCGCCGTCGGCGGTCGTGCCGCTCACGCGAACGCCTCCACGCGCACGCCCGAGGACTCCAGCCGTGCCCGTACCCGGCGGGCCAGATCGACCGCCCCCGGTGTGTCCCCGTGCAGGCACAGGGAGCGCGCCCGGACCGGAACGCGCTCCCCGGAACGGGAGGTGACCATCCCGGAGAGCGCCAGGCCGAGAGAGCGTTCGACCACGGTCTCGGGCTCCGTGATCACCGCGCCCTCCTGGGTGCGGGGCACCAGAGTGCCCTCCTCGGTGTACGCGCGGTCCGCGAACGCCTCGGGGACGACGGGCAGCCCGGCCCCCTCGGCGATCTTCAGGAAGCGCGAGGACGGCAGACCCAGTACCGGCCGACCCGCGCCCGCGAGCAGGACGCCGTCGACGACCGCCGCCGCCTGCTCCTCGTCGTGCACGACCCGGTTGTAGAGCGCGCCGTGCGGCTTCACGTACGCCACCCGTGAGCCCGCCGCGCGCGCGAAGACCTCCAGGGCGCCGATCTGGTAGGCCACTTCGGCCGCCAGTTCGTCGGGCGGCACGTCCATCGGCCGCCGCCCGAACCCCGCCAGGTCACGGTAGGAGACCTGGGCACCGATCCGTACGCCCCGCTCGGCCGCCAGCTCGCACACCCGCCGCATGGTGGGCGCGTCCCCGGCGTGGAAACCACAGGCCACGTTGGCGCTGGTCACGACGGACAGCAGCCGTTCGTCGTCGGTCAGCCGCCAGCGGCCGAAGCCCTCGCCGAGATCGGCGTTGAGATCGATGGGGGTCATGGGCTGCCGTTCCTCCTCCTCCGGCCCGTTCAGGCCACTCGGTACTGCTCGTCACGCGTGTCCGTGATGAACATCCGGCCGGGCGCGTGGGTGATCGCGAACGGCGGACGGGACGCCATCACGGCCGCCTGGGGCGTCACTCCGCAGGCCCAGAACACCGGGATGTCGTCCGGGGCCGCGATCACCGGATCGCCGAAGTCCGGGCGCGAGAGATCCTCGATGCCGAGCCCCGACGGATCCCCGCAGTGCACCGGACTGCCGTGCACCGCCGGGAGCAGGCTGCTCTCCCGGATCGCCGTGCTCACGTGCTCGGGCGGCACGGGACGCATCGACACGACCATGGGGCCGCGCAGCCGTCCCGCCGGACGGCACTGACGTGCCGTCACGTACATCGAGACGTTGCGGCCCTGCTCGATGTGGCGCAGCGGGACGCCCGCGGAGCTCAGCGCCCACTCGAACGTGAAGCTGCAACCGATCAGGAACGACACCAGATCGGACCGCCAGTACGGGACGACGTCCCCGGGCTCGGCCACCAACGCGCCGCGCTCCCACACCCGGTAGCCCGGCAGATCGGTGCGCAGATCGGCGCCCGCGGCGAGCACGGTGGTCCAGGAACCGGCGTCGGTGACGTCGAGGACCGGGCACGGCTTCGGGTTGCGCTGGCAGAACAGCAGCATCTCGTACGCCCAGTCGGCCGGCACCGACACGAGGTTGGCCTGGGCATGGCCGGCGGCGATCCCGGCCGTGCGGACCGACAGCCCCGAACGGAACCGACGACGGGCCCTTTCGGGGGTCCACGTGCGCGCGTGGCCGGGGGTCTTCAGCGGGCTCGGTGAACCGTCGCCGGGGAGGGCGGGCGGCCGGACCTGGACGGTGTCGTTCACAGGAGCTCCTTGCCGCGCGTCTCGGGGAGTCCGGTCAGGGCGAGCGCGGCGAGCGCGTAGCCGATCGCGCCGAAGACGAGCGCTCCGCCCACGCCCCAACTGTCGGCCAGGAAGCCGACGGTGGTGGGGAAGACCGCGCCGACGGCACGCCCGGTGTTGTACGCGAAGCCCTGTCCCGTGCCGCGCACCGCCACCGGGTACAGCTCGCTGAGGAACGAGCCGAAGCCGCTGAAGATCGCCGACATGCAGAAGCCGAGGGGGAAACCGAGCACCAGGAGAAGGGTGTTGGCGCCGCTCGGGATGTTCGCGTAGGCGAGGATGCAGGCCGCGGAGAGGACCGCGAAGAGCAGGATGTTGCGCTTGCGGCCCAGCCTGTCGGTGAGGAGCCCGCCGGTGAGGTAGCCGAGGAAGGCACCGGTGATCAGGAGTGTCAGATAGCCGCCGGTGCCGACGACGGACAGTCCGCGCTCCGTCTTCAGATAGGTGGGCACCCAGGTGGCCAGCGTGTAGTAGCCGCCCTGGACACCGGTGGAGAGCAGGACCGCGAAGAAGGTGGTGCGCAGCAGCCCCGGGGCCTCGGCCGTGCCGGGCCTGAAGATCGTGGTGAACGATCCCTTGTCCGTGCTCCTCTCGCGGACCGCGGCGGCCTCGGGGGCGTCCCGCACCTGGCGCCTGACCCAGACCACGAGCAGCGCGGGCAGCGCGCCGGTCCAGAACATCACTCGCCAGGCGAGGTCGTCGTCGAGGTACTGGAAGACCAGCGTGTAGACGAGCACCGCCAGGCCCCAGCCGACGGCCCAGGCGCTCTGGACCGCGCCGAGTGTGCGCCCCCGGTGCCGGGGGCTCGCGTACTCGGCGACCAGGACGGCGCCGACCGCCCACTCGCCGCCGAAGCCGAGGCCCTGGAGTGCGCGGAACACCAGCAGCGTCTCGTAGTTGGGTGCGAAGCCGCAGGCCACGGTGAACACCGCGTAGGTGATCACCGTGATCATCAGGGCCTTGACGCGTCCGATCCGGTCGGCGACCACGCCCGCGACCGCACCGCCGACCGCGGACACGACCAGGGTGACCGTGGTGAACAGCCCGGTCTGACCGCTGTCGAGGCCGAAGTAGGCCGCGAGCGCGACCATGCTCAGCGGCAGGGTGAAGTAGTCGTACGAGTCGAGGCCGTAGCCGCCGAACGCGCCGCCGAACGCGCGCCGGCCCCGCGGGCCGAGGGCGCGCAGCCAGCCGAACGCGCCTTCCTGGGAACCGGGTTCACCCGTGACGGACGGCGTGCCGGGGGTCAGGGCCTGGGGTGGAGGGGTCGTGCTCATGGGCACCTCGCAGTGAGGGACGGAGAGTGCATGAGGACTGAGCCGGGCCGTGCGGAAGCCTTCGGGCGCTCGGCGGTTCGCGGTGACACGGAGAGCGCCTGCCCGACAAGGTAGAGGATCGTTGAACGATCCCTCAATACCCGTGTTGTTTCGTTCTTCGGTCTGCGGTTGAATTCCGGGCATGGCAGAGCTGACGGAACTGGCCGACGATCGCGCCCTGTTGGGCCGTACCAGCACCGCCGAGCGGGTCTCGGACATCCTCAGGAGCCGGATCGCCGAGGGCTTCTTCCCACCCGGGACGCGACTGTCGGAGGACAGCATCGGCGGCGCCCTCGGGGTCTCGCGCAACACGCTGCGCGAGGCGTTCCGGCTGCTCACGCACGAGCGGCTGCTGGTGCACGAACTCAACCGGGGGGTCTTCGTACGCGTGCTCACCGTCGAGGACGTCGAGGACATCTACCGCACCCGGTCCCTCGTCGAGTGCGCCGTGGTCCGCGGGCTCGGCCGTCCGCCCTACGCCGTGGAGGGGATCGCCAGGGCCGTCTCCGACGGGCAGCGGGGGGCGCGCGAAGGTGACTGGAAAGCGGTGTCGACCGCCAACATCCACTTCCACCGCGAACTGGTCGCGCTCGCCGGCAGCGCCCGTACGGACGAGGTGATGCGCAGCGTCTTCGCGGAGCTGCGTCTCGCGTTCCACGTCGTGGACGACCCCCAGCGGCTCCACGAGCCCTACCTCGCGCGCAACCACGAGATCCTGCGGACCCTGCGGGCGGGCGACCGCGACGGCGCGGAGCGCCTCCTCGCGGCCTATCTCGACGACTCGCTCACCGGCCTCGTCGAGGTGTACGCACGCCGGGTCGCCGACGGGGGAGAGGGCACGCGCTGACGACCTCGGGCGGCGCACGTGCCGGGTGGGCGCGGCTGTGGCTTCGGCCACGTGGGGCCGGGGCAGCGTCTCGGCCACGTTGTGGCTGTCCGGGTGACCCGCGTGCCCGTGGCGAGACGCACGCGATGGGTGTCTGAGTGTGCGGCTGTGCCCGTGGCCAGACGCGCGCGGGTGGCTGTCCGTGGTCCGGCTGTGCCCATGTCGAGACGCACGCGATGGCTGTCCGTGCGTCCGGCTGCGGCCACGGTGAGGTGCGCGCGCGTGGCTGTCCGTGTGTCCGGCTGTGCCCACGGCGACCGGGCCGGCCGGTTCGTGGTCCGGCGGGGAGGGGTCGCTTCTGCGCCGTTTCGACCGTTGTCGGACCGAGGACCTAGTCTGTGCACCGTGACTTCGCCTGCATCGACGGACAGCGTTCCGCCCCAGTTCAGCGCGGGGCCGCGCCCGGCGCCGGGCCCGGCCGCCGACGAGGGCCTGGCGCGGCGGCTGCGCGCGCTCGCGTGCACCGCGCCGCTGCACGATCTGGACGTGCGCAAGGCGAACCTCGCGGGTGAGTACACGGTGTACGGCATGGCCGAGGTCGCCCTCGCGGCCATCGATCTCGTCACACTGAACATGGACTTCGACACGGGCGCCGACCACGACCAGATAGTGGCGAGGCTCATCCCGCGCATCGCCGCCCAGGCCCCCGGCCGACCGGTCGCCGAGCACGAGCGCGTGGCCCGCTGGGTCCTGGAGAACCTGATCAACGTCGGCAGCGTCGACCGCGGCTTCCGGGCCGTGTACGGCACCTTCGCACCCGACGGCAGCTATGTCCGCCGCGACTACGACTTCAAACTGATCGAGGAAGTGCCGGGCTACGGGGGAGGCGTCTACCTCCGTACGACCGACGAGGCGGTCAACGTCCTCGTCGGCGCCCTCGACACCGATGTCACCAGCGCGCAGATCGCCGCCGAGGTCAAGCTGGAGGTGCTGATCAGCCGCGGCCGGCTGGCCGACGCGCAGCTCGCCGCCGAGCAGGCCCGCTACCGCACCGTGCAGTACGCGGAAACGCTGCGCAAGGCGCTCGACGCCACCCGGCGCAACGTCCGGGCCGTCGACTGGCTCCAGGCCGTGCCCGACATGATCGCCGAGGCCCTGGACCACGTGGCCGACCGGTACCGCCACGAGAACGCGATCCTCACCAACATCCGCAGGGCCCGCGACGAGTCCGAGGACCCCGAGCAGAAGCGGCGCGCGGCCGAGCTCGTCGACATAGTCAAGGACTGCATCCGCCGGCACACCCAGCTCCAGTCCCGCCTCCTCGAAGCCGGCCCGTTGTTCCGCGCCGAGCAGGACCGGCAGGCCTTCGGAACCCCCATGACGACCTCGGGAATCGACCTCTACGGCCACCTCGTCGCGCCGGTGCTGCCCCTGCCCGTGGAGCGGGCGCTGCGCGTCACCGACGCCTTCTTCCAGCGCGGGACGGGCCTGCGCACCCCCGTCGCCGTACGGGTCGCGGACCTCGTCGACATCCTGCTGACGCCGCCGCTGGAGCGCGAGCACCTCGGCGCGGAGATGCCCGAGCCCGACCTGATCGCGACACCGGACGACAGCCGCTTCAGCGACGAGCAGCTCGCCTCCGCCAAGGAACTGCTGAACCTGCCGCCGGACGCGCCGCGCAGGCTGTCCGGGCTGCTCGCGGAGGCCCGCCGCCATGATCCCGAGCTGCCCTACCTGGTGGCCCTCCTGGCCGTGCACGCCGCGAGTCCGCCGGTCGGCACCGCCTACCGGCAGGGCGAGGAGCGCCTGCTGTTCGCCGTGGACGACGGGACCGAGCTGGACGACCCGGAATTCGGCGGTGCCGATCTGATCGTCGGCATGGCGCTGCTCGACGCGGCCGGGATGAAGGCGGACCGGGCATGAACCTTCCGCCGCGCGAGTCCGCGCCCCGCGGGAGGCCCCGGATCTCCGCCGGTGCGCACCGCGCGATGTCCTGGAACCCCGCCGCCGGCCGCACCGCCGCGGTGAGGGCGCACACCGGTCCCGCGGAGCCGGGCGCCGCCGGTCCGCGAGCCCCGCACGGGACGCCCGTCCGTCCCCAGGCCCGTACCCTCGTACTTTCGAACAAGGAGTCCCAGCCGTGACCGAGCACGTCGAGTGGAGTGAACCGGAGGCCACCGCCGCACCGGCGAACGCCCCCGTCACCCCTGCCGACGCCGCCGACGCGGCGCGGCTCGTCGCCTTCGGGCTGCAGCCCAAACTACAGCCCGCGCGCGACCAGGAGTACACCGAGCTGCTGCGCCGCTACCGCGAGGACCCGCCCTTCGCGCGGCTCGCCGACGCGGTGGCCGCCGGTCTCGGCCTCGTCGTCCTCGAGGTGTCCCCGCGCGCGGGGATGGCCGTGACCGCCGCCGAGGACTCCGTCTTCGCCGTCCGCATGGGCGACTACGCGCGCCGCGCCTCGACCGACTCCGGGGACCGGTTCCTGCACGGACTCGCCCACCTCGCCGTGGCCGCCCTGGCCTTCCCGCGCCCCGAGGACCTCGCCGACGACGGATACATCGGGCGGGTCTCGGTCAACGGCGTCGACGCGTTCGTACGACAGGCCTGCCGGCGCCTGGAGGAGCGGGCCGAGGAGACCGGCGAGAACACCGACCCGGCGACCGACGCCCCCGGGCTGGAGGCGGCCTGGCGGATCTGGGCACGGCGCAGCTCCACCGGGGCCACCAAGGACGCGCGAAGGCTGGCCGGCTCGACGACGGGCATCATCGCCAAGGCCGTCGCCTTCCTCACCGACTCCGGGTTCCTCCAGCGCACCGGCGACGACGCCGGCGGGACGTTCCGGACGACGGCCCGCTATCAGCTCCAGGTCCGCGACATGGCGGGCATCGCGGCCATGGCCGAACTGCTGGAGCTGGGCATCGTCCCGGTGACGGACGGCACGGCGAGTCTGCTGCCCGCCGAGGACACCGACGACCTGGAGCTCGTGGCCGGAGCCGGACTTCCGTTCCACTCCTGACGTCCGCCCGCCCTCCCCGGCTCCCCCCTCACGACCTCACCCCCTTTCGACTACGAGAGTCCGCCGCCATGTACGAGCTGTCCCGGGTCCGCCTCTACTCCATCGGGCCCGCCGGTGCGCGTTACGCCGACACCGTGCTGGACCTGCGCGGAGTCGGCGAGCCCGTACCCGACCCGGCGCCCACCCAGGCGGCGTTCTTCGAGGACGAACCGGTCGGCCCGCCGCGCCGGCCCGCGCCCGCCGGTGTGCTCTTCCTGGAGAACGGCGGCGGCAAGTCGGTGCTGCTCAAGCTGATCTTCTCGGTCATGCTCCCCGGACACCGCAACACCCTGGGCGGCGCCAGCTCCGGCGTGCTGCGCAAGTTCCTGCTCGCCGACGACTGCGGCCACGTCGCGCTGGAATGGCAGCACACGGTGACCGGCGAATGCGTGGTGGTCGGCAAGGCGAGCGAGTGGCGCGGGCGGCAGGTCTCCAACGACCCCCGGAAGTTCGCCGAGGCCTGGTACTCGTTCCGGCCGGGACCCGGGCTCAGCCTGGACAACCTGCCCGTCGCCGAGGCCACGTCGGTACGGCCGTCCGCCGAGGGCGTCTCCGGGGCGCAGGGGCGGCGGCGCACCATGAAGGGCTTCCGCGACGCGATCACCGAGGCCGGCAAGGCCTACCCGCACCTGGAGGTGCACTGGGAGGAGATCCACGACCGCTGGAACGAACACCTCGGCGACCTGGGCCTGGACCCCGAACTCTTCCGCTACCAGCGGGAGATGAACGCCGACGAGGGCGAGGCCGCCGGTCTCTTCGCGGTCAAGAAGGACTCCGACTTCACCGATCTGCTGCTCCGCGCGGTCACCGACACCCGCGACACCGACGGGCTCGCCGACCTCGTCGGCGGCTTCGGCAACAAGCTGGGACGACGCGCCGAACTCATCGCCGAGCGCGACTTCACCGCCGGTTCCGTGGATCTGCTCGGCCGGATCGTCGAGGCCGCCGGGGCACGGGCACGCGCGCGTGACATCCACACCGGCGCCGAGCGGCGGACGAGGACGCTGGCCCGCCGGCTGTCCGCGCGGGCCGTGCGGGAACGTGTGCGCGCCGGTGAGCTCGCCCAGCGCGTGACCGCCGCCGCGTACGCCGTCACCCATGCCGAGGGCGCCCGTGAGCGCAGCGCGCTGATCGCCGCCGAACTCGCCTACCGTCACGCCTCGCTGGCCCTCGCCGGCGCGGAGAAGTCGGCCGCCGCGCAGAAGCGTGAGCTCGCCGACGCGCGCACCCTGCACGCCGCCTGGCAGGCCGCCGAAGCCGTACTGCGCCACCGTGCCGCCGCCGACCGCTCCACCCGCGTCGCCGACGCCATCCGCGAGGCCGAACGGGACGCCGCGCCCGCGCTCGCGGCCCGCGCCACCGCCGCCGTCGACCTCGTCCGGGCGCTGCACCGGGCCGCCGAGCGCGCCGAGTCGCTCGCCAACGAGGAGGAGGAACGGTCCGCGGGTCTCCAGGCGGCCGGGGAGACGGCACACGCCGACTCGACGGCCGCCGCCACCGCCGCGCAGCGCGCGCGCAGCGAGATCGGGCATCTGCGCCAGCGGCTGGCCGAGGTCGAGCAGGAGACCGCCGAGGCGGTCCGGGCCGGCTGGCTCGACGACAGCGCCCCCGACGCCGACCCGGCCCGTGCCGCTCTCGCCGCCAGCGACGCGGAGAAGACGGCCGTCGCCGCCTGGGACACCGCGCGCGAGGCCTCACGGCGCGCCGCCGACCAGGCGCGGGAAGCAGGGTCCGCCGAGTCCCGGGCCGAGCTGACGGCCGCCCGCGCGGCGGACGCGGCCACGGCCGCCGAGCGGTCGCACGAAGCGGAGCGGCGTACGGCCGAGGCCCTGGCGCGGGAGGAACGGCTCGCGGAGCTGCTCGGCCTGCCGGGCTCCGACACCCGCCGAAGCGTTCCCCAGCCGCGCCGCGACGAGGACGCCGACGTCCCGGCCGACACGTCGGTCGGAGCACCGCCGGCTCCCGAAGAGCTCGACCGGTACGCCGACGACCTCCGCGGACTTCTCGACGAGACCGTCGCCTCCGCCGAGCGGCAGCTCTTCGACCTGCGCACCGCCGCCGCCGACGACGCCCGGATCCTCGGGGCGCTCGGCGACGGCGGGCTGCTGCCGCCCGGCCCGGACGTGCTGGCCGCCGTCGAGTACCTCGGGGAACACGGCATCCCCGCGCTGCCCGGATGGCGCTACCTCGCCCAGGCCGTCGACCCCGTCGACCACGCACGCGTCCTGGCCGCCCGGCCCGAACTCGTCGACGGCGTGATCATCACCGACCCGGACACCCACGCGCGGGCCCGTGAGGTCCTCGGCGAGGCGGCGCTGCTGCCCCGCTCGACGGTGGCGGTCGGCACGGCCGCCGCCCTGCTCGCCCCCACCCCGGCCGCCGGCACGGACGACGGCGGGGTCTTCCTCGTACCCCCGAACCCGGCCATGCACGACGAGTACGCCGCCGACGAGGAGCGCAAGGCACTGCGTACCCGGACCGGTCTGCGGGACGAAGAGATCCGCACCCTCGCGGCCCGCCTCGGCAAGGACCGGGAGCTGGCCGCGCGCCTCGCCTCCTGGCGCACCGGCTGCCCCGCCGGACGGCTCACCGAGCTGGCCACGGCCGCCCGCGACGCGCGCGCGTTCGCGGAGGAGACCGAGGCCGAGCTCGCCGAGGCCCGCGCCGTCCGCGCGGAGGCGGACGAGACGGCGGCCGAAGCGGCCCACCTGCGCGACGAGCGGCAAGAGGCCGCCCAGAAGGCCCGGCGTGCCGCCGACGCGCTCGCCGGACTAGCCTTCCGGCTGCGCGAACGCGCCGGATGGCAGGTCACCCTCCGCGAACTCGCCGACGAGGCAGCGGAGGCGGAAGCCCGCGCACAGGTGTGCCTGGAGCGCGCCCGCGCCGCCGACGAGGACCGACGCGGCGCTCAGCGTGCCGCCGACGACGCCCGCCGCACGGCCCGCGCGCTGCGCGCCGAACGCGCCGAGATCGCCGGCGCCCCCGACGACGTCACGCAGGACGGGTCGGCGGCCGCCAAGGACTCGCTGCCCGCGCTGCGCGAGGCCTACCGGGCCGCGTCGCAGCTCTACGAGAAGGTCGGCGTCGGCGCCGACCTGCGCGCCGAGCAGGCACGGGCCGAGAGCGACGAGAGCGCGGCCCTCGCGGAGCTGGACCGGCTCAGCAACAAGGTCCGCACCCGCGCAGGCCAGCTCCTGGAGTCGCCGGACGGTTCGGACGGCCCCTCGCGGCAGGCCGCCGCGGCACGGGCCGAGGAACTGGTGCAGCTTTTGGAGACCCGAATGTCGACCGCGAGCGAACAGCTCGGGCGGCTGCGCGGCGAGGCGGAGCGGCACGCGCCCGAGGAGGGCGAGGCGCACACCGAGCTGGCGGAGGAGCTGGTTCCGGTCGACGCCGAGCAGGCCCAACCCCTGCTGCGCACCGCCACGACCGAACTCGCCTCCCGCACCGAGGCGTTGAACCGCGCCCGCGAGGCGCACGCGGAGTTCCTCGACGCCCACCGGTCCGTCGAGGCCGCCGCCGGCGGCTTCGACGAGACGGCCGCGCTCCTCAAGGACCTCCTCCGCGAGCACGTCGACGAGGAGCAGGACGAGCCCGAGCCCTATCCGGGCACCCTCGAAGAGGCGCGGAACTCCGCCGCCGAGAGCCGCCGTTCGCTGCGCGGCTGCTCCGCCGACCTGACCACCGCCGAGTCTGCCGTCCGCGAGGCGAGCGACATCCTCGTGCGCCACGCGAACTCCACGCGCTACGAGCAGGTGCGCACTCCCGCCCGGCAGCAGATCCGCGAGCTGCCCGCCTCCTCCCTGCCCGAGCACGCGCAGAAGTGGGCGGACGCGTTCGCGCCCCGGCTGCGCGTGCTGACCGACGAACTGGCGCAGTTGGAGCGCAACCGGGACTCGATCGTGGACCGGCTGCGCGGACTCGTCGAGTCCTCCCTCGCCACCCTTCGGTCCGCCCAGCGGCTGTCCAGGCTGCCGGAGGGACTGGGGGAGTGGTCGGGACAGGAATTCCTCCGCATCCGCTTCGAGGAACCCGACCAGGCCACCCTCGCCGAGCGGCTCGGCGAGGTGGTGGACGAAGCCACCCGCGCGGCGGTCAAGAAGAATTCCGACATGCGGCGCGACGGCATGTCGCTGCTGCTGCGCGGTGTCAGTGCCGCGCTCCAGCCCAAGGGTGTCGCCGTCGAGATCCTCAAGCCGGACGCCGTACTGCGCGCCGAACGCGTACCCGTCGGGCAGATGGGCGACGTGTTCTCCGGCGGCCAGCTCCTCACCGCCGCCATCGCGCTGTACTGCACGATGGCCGCGCTGCGCAGCAACGACCGCGGCCGTGACAAGCACCGGCACGCCGGCACCCTGTTCCTCGACAACCCCATCGGGCGCGCCAACGCGACGTATCTGCTGGAGCTCCAGCGGGCCGTCTCGGACGCGCTCGGTGTCCAACTCCTCTACACCACCGGCCTGTTCGACACGACCGCGCTCGCCGAGTTCCCCCTCGTCATCCGGTTGCGCAACGACGCCGACCTTCGCGCCGGGCTGAAGTACATCAGCGTCGAGGAGCACTTGCGGCCGGGCCTGCCGCGCGAGGCGGCAGCCGGGGAGACGGTGCACACCGAGATCACGGCGACACGGATGTTCAAGCGCCCGGCACCGGTGACCCCGTAGCGACAGAGCCGAAGGGCGGGGGAATCGCGTGCCGTCAGCGACCGGCGACGCGGTTCCCCACACCTCTGCCGGTGCGCTCCTCCACGCGGCTTCCCTCCTTCAGGGCGGCCGCCGGAGTGAACCGTCCGAGGGCCGCTCCCCGCTCACCGACGTCGTGACGGCGAGGGAGCCCCCGTGGACGGCCGCCCGGCGGCCCGGCCGTCGGGCCGGGGTGCCAGGGCGACCGGTCCGTCGGCCGGCCGAAGCCCGAAGAGCAGCCGCTCCGCGGTCGGACCGAGGCGCGCAGCGGCTGCCGCTTCGCTACGAGTGCGACAACTGCCCGGCCCCGCCCCGCCTGCGTATCCGCTCCTGGGTGCGCGCCGCGATCCGTGCCTGACGCCTGGCCTTGCGGCGCTCGCGCCGGAGCGCCCGCGCCGTACTGCTCGGCACCGACACCACGCCGTTCCGCTGGTTCCACACCTGCCGCGTCACCCACACGTCCAGGGCGGCCCACGTGGCGACGACCGTACTGGCCACACTGCTGATGACCATCGGGAAAGCCAGCCAGGACTCGGTCAGCGTGCACAGGAACGCCACCACGGCCTGCATCAGCGTGACCGCGATGACGAGCACCGCACGCACCGCGGACGTACGCACCGGATCGGGCAGCCGACGCCTGCGCGCGGGTTCCTCGATCCACAACGGCCGGTAGTACGCCCGCTCTTCGTGCTCCTCGTATCCGTACGTGCCGTCGTCCTTCTCCTCGGATCGGCCGCCCCCGCGAGGGCCGGTCTCCCGGGACTCCGCCGCGTCGGGCCCGTCCTTCGCCGACCGCGCGTCCGGCCGGCCGTGCCCCGCTGCCGGAACGCCGCCATCCGGTACCCGGGTGGCCAGTTGTACCGCCTTTCCTGTCGCAACCTCAGCAGCGGGTGACCCGCTCCGTTCCGCCGTGCCCATCAACTTGTCACTCCCCACCGCCCAGCAGTCCTCTCGCACGGGTGTCTCACGACCCCCGCCCCCAAAGTGGCTGCCCGGCTTGCGCCCTTTTACGCCGACTGAGCGCGGCATGCGGCACCTGTGGCCGATTCCGCCCTCAATTCCCGTACAGACAGACGAACGACCTGCCCCGAAGATTCCCGCCGAGCGAAGAATTTCGGCCAACTGACGAAGTTCTCCACTTCGATGGGATCCGGCCCCAAGTGCCGGATCCCGGGGCGCAATCTCCCCCAATGAACGGACAACTCCCCATGTCGGGTTCCCCGTCGGGCCGGATCCACCCTCCGGACGGTCTTCGAGTTGTCTCTGTGTCAGTAGTAGGCTCACGCCGTTTGTTGACGCACATGTGTACCCCTGACCGAGGGGGTCGAGCTGGGGGAGGCCATGCGCTTTCGCGGGAAGTCCATCCGCCGGAAGATTGTGGCGCTGCTCCTCGTGCCCCTGGTGTCGTTGACCGGGATCTGGGCCTTCGCCACTGTGCTGACGGGTCGTGAGGCGAGCCGGCTCTTCAGCGTCTCCGAGGTCGTGCAGAAGATCGGCTACCCGACCGAGGACACCGTCAGGGTTCTCCAGCGGGAACGCCGGCAGACTCTTGTCTACCTGGCCGATCCTCGCGCCTCCGACGGACTCGCCGCGCTCAAGCGCAGCCGCGGCGCCACGGACCGCATCCTGGCGAAGGTCCGCAGGAACGCCGGCGACAAGGGCCTGCGCAAGGAACTCGGCGGAGGCACCGCGGAGCGCCTCACCTCGCTCCTCGACGCCGTCGACGGGATCTCCTCGCTGCGCAGCGGCGTCGAGGACGGCACCTTCGACCGCGTCCAGGCCCTCGGCCTCTACGACCGGCTCATCGATCCCTGCTACGTCCTGCTGGCCAACCTGCACGTGGTCGACGACGTGGAACTGGACAAGGAGAGCCGCGCCCTCGTCCATGTGTCCCGCGCCCGCGAACTGCTCTCCCGTGAGGACGCCCTTCTCGGCTCCGCACTGGTCGCCGGACACCTCACCCGCGACGAACTCCGCCAGGTCTCCGACCTCGTCGCCCAGCGCACCCTGCTGTACGACGTCAGTCTGCCGCTCCTTCCCTCCTCGGACCGCGCCCGCTTCGAGCGCTACTGGGGCAATGCCGGCACCGGGCCCCTGCGCGCGGCCGAACGGGCGGTCGCCGCCTCGACGGACGGCTCGCCCGACGGTGTCACGGCGAAGAGCTGGGACGGCGCCGCCGGGCATGTGCTCGCCGAACTCGGCGAACTCGAGGACCTGGCGGGCGACCACTACCGGGACCGGGTCAAGCCCGTGGCCATGAGCGTCATCCTCCAGGCGGTCGGCGCGGGCGTGGTCGGCCTCATCGCCCTGCTGACCTCGCTCGTCATGTCCGTACGCATCGGCCGGAGCCTCATCCGCGACCTGCGCCGCCTGCGCATGGAGGCCCACGAGGCGTCCGGCGTACGGCTGCCCAGCGTCATGCGCCGGCTCTCCGCGGGTGAACAGGTCGACATCGAGACCGAAGTGCCGCGCCTGGAGTACGACAGGAACGAGATAGGCGAGGTCGGCCAAGCCCTCAACACCCTTCAGCGCGCCGCCGTCGAGGCGGCCGTCAAGCAGTCCGAACTGCGCGAGGGCGTCTCCGAGGTCTTCGTCAATCTCGCCCGCCGCAGCCAGGTGCTGCTCCACAAGCAGCTCACCCTCCTCGACACCATGGAACGCAGGACCGAGGACACCGACGAACTGGCCGACCTGTTCCGCCTCGACCACCTGACCACCCGCATGCGCCGCCACGCCGAGGGCCTCGTCATCCTGTCCGGCGCGGCGCCGTCCCGGCAGTGGCGCAAGCCGGTCCAGCTCATGGACATCGTGCGCGCCGCCGTCGCCGAGGTCGAGGACTACGAACGCGTCGAGGTACGCCGGCTGCCGCGCGTCGCCGTCACGGGCCCCGCCGTCGCCGACGTCACCCATCTCGTGGCCGAGCTCCTGGAGAACGCCACGGTGTTCTCGCCGCCGCATACGGCCGTCCACGTCGTCGGTGAACGCGTCGCCAACGGCTTCACCCTGGAGATCCACGACCGCGGCCTCGGTATGACCGCCGAGGCACTGCTCGACGCCAACCTGCGGCTCGCCGAGACCCCCGAGTTCGAACTCTCCGACACCGACCGGCTCGGCCTCTTCGTCGTCAGCCGGCTCGCCCAGCGCCAGAACGTCCGCGTCTCGCTCCAGCCCTCCCCGTACGGCGGCACCACCGCGGTCGTCTTCATGCCGGACGCGCTGCTCACCGACGACGTCCCGGACACCAACGGCATCGGCTTCCGCCTCGACCGCTCCCTGCCCGCCAAGGGGCGCACGACCGAGGAACGCCCCGGCGCGACACTCACCGAGTCCTCGGCACGTCTGCCCGGTCTGCCCGCCTCGGTCCTCGACGGCCCCGTCGAGCTGGACGCGCCCGTCGACCTGGACACGCTCACCGGATTCCCCGGCGCGCTCGGCGACGACGACAGCGAACGCGGAGGACTCTTCCGTCCGCGGCGCTCCATCGCCGGGGTGCCCACAGGGAGCCACCAGCAGGCCGGAGACGGCGACGAAGCCGCCCGGCCGGAGGACGACGACCGTCCGGACGGAGCTCCGGTCCCGCTGCCACGCCGCCGGACGCCCAAGCTCGTCAGCTCCCACGGCCGTCCCGTCACGGGGACCCGATCGTGGCGCGGCCAGATGGACGAGGGCACGACCCCGGACCTCGAATCGGTGCGGGATCCCGGAGCGCGAGGGAACGACGACCACCGGGAACACCGCGTGCCCGAACTCGAAGGCGCCAAGCCACTGCCCAGGCGGCACGGCGAGCGGCCCGCCGTCCCGGCCCGGCGCGGCGGTGAACGCCCCGGTGTCCCCGGTGCATCAGGAGCCCTCGGCACACAGGGAAGACCCGCTCTCCACGAGGCACCCGAACCTTCCCGAGCACCCGGTCTCCGTGAGAACACCGACCGTGCGGACGCGTCGGGCCACCACGACGCCCCGGCTCTGCCCCGGCGCACCCGCACCACGGAGTCCCCGGCGAACCCGGGCGACGAAACGACTCCCCGCCGCGACACCACGACAGGGCAGGCGGAAGCCGGTACGGCCGCGCTGCCGCGGCGTGTCCGGCAGGCGAATCTGGCCCCCCAGTTGAAGGACGGACCGGCGCGGCTCGCCGAGCGCGGCACCGGCCGCGACGGCACGGGGCCGGACCCCGCCGAACGGGACGCCGACGAAGTACGCAGTCGCATGGCCTCGCTCCAGCGTGGCTGGCAGCGCGGCCGCGAAGAGAACGCCGAGGGCGACCAGGCCCAGGACGGCTCAGTACGAGGAAAGACAAAGGGGGACGGTCGATGACCGCACCGAAGGCCGCAGGGCCCGCCGCGACCGGCAATGTGTCCGGCGAACTGAACTGGCTGCTCGACGAACTGGTGGACCGCGTCGCCAGTATCAACAAGGCGATCGTGCTCTCCGGCGACGGCCTTCCGACCGGCGCCTCGAAGGACCTCACCCGGGAGGACAGCGAACACCTGGCGGCCGTCGCCTCCGGCTTCCACAGCCTCGCCAAGGGCGTCGGCCGGCACTTCGAGGCGGGCAGTGTCCGCCAGACCGTCGTCGAACTCGACGAGGCCTTCCTGTTCGTCACGGCCGCCGGTGACGGGAGCTGCCTCGCCGTCCTCTCGGACGCTGACTCCGACGTGGGCCAGGTCGCCTACGAGATGACACTCCTCGTCAAGCGGGTCGGCGTACATCTGGCCTCCAGTCCGCGCACCGATCTGCCTTCGGGCGGGTAGTGGGATGACATGAGCGGAGACGGTCAGGGAAGACGCCACTGGTTCGACGACGAGGCGGGCCCGGTGGTCCGCCCGTACGCCATGACCCGGGGCCGCACCACCAGCGCGGCCCAGCACCGCCTCGATCTGATCGCGCTCGTGGTCACGGAACTGCACGCCGAGGACCCCGAGGCGGACCACTCGCTGTCCCCCGAACACGTGGACATCGTCGAACTCTGCCGTCAAGTCCCCCAGTCCGTCGCCGAACTCGCGGCGGAGCTCGATCTGCCCATCGGAGTGGTGCGGGTCCTGATCGGGGATCTGGTGGATGACGAAATGGTCCACGTGACACGTCCCGTTCCCCCTGCCGAACTGCCGGACGAGAGTATTCTGCGCGACGTGATCAGCGGCCTCCGGGCGCTCTGAGCTGGGCGGAAACGGGGAACAGACGTGACAGGCTGGCAGTTCTGGGTCGACCGGGGCGGGACCTTCACGGACATCGTCGCGCGGCGCCCCGACGGAGGGCTGCTCACGCACAAACTGCTGTCCGACAATCCCGCCCGCTATGCCGACGCGGCGGTCGCGGGCGTCCGTGAACTCCTCGCCGGCGAAGGGGACACGGACGCCCCGGTCGACGCCGTGCGCATGGGCACGACCGTCGCGACCAACGCCCTCCTGGAACGCAAGGGCGAGCGCACACTCCTCGTCACCACCCGGGGCTTCCGTGACGCCCTGCGCATCGCCTACCAGAACCGACCGGCCATCTTCGCCCGAGCGATCGAGCTCCCCGAACTGCTCCACGAGCGGGTGATCGAGGTCGACGAACGGATCGCGGCGGACGGCACCGTCCTGCGCGCCCCCGACCTGGACGCCCTCGCCGCATCCCTCCAGGAGGCCTACGACGACGGGATCCGCGCGGTCGCCGTCGTCTGCATGCACAGCCATCTCCACCCCGCCCACGAACAGGCCGTGGGCGCGCTGGCGACACGTGTCGGCTTCCCGCAGGTCTCCCTCTCCAGCGAGGTCAGCCCGCTGATGAAGCTGGTGCCGCGCGGTGACACGGCCGTCGTCGACGCCTACCTGTCGCCCGTGCTGCGCCGCTACGTCCAGCAGGTCGCCGCCGAACTCCGGGACGTGCGGCTGATGTTCATGCAGTCCAACGGCGGCCTCGCCGAGGCCGGACAGTTCCGCGGCAAGGACGCCATCCTGTCGGGCCCCGCCGGCGGCATCGTCGGCATGGCCCGGATGTCGCAGCTCGCCGGCTACGACCGCGTCATCGGATTCGACATGGGCGGAACGTCCACGGACGTCTCCCACTTCGCCGGAGACTACGAACGGACCTTCACCACACAGATCGCCGGAGTCCGGCTGCGCGCCCCCATGCTGGACATCCACACGGTCGCCGCGGGCGGCGGATCGGTGCTCCACTTCGACGGTTCCCGCTACCGTGTGGGCCCCGACTCGGCCGGGGCCTCCCCCGGACCCGCCTGCTACCGCAACGGCGGCCCCCTGACGGTCACCGACGCCAACGTCGCCCTCGGCCGCGTCCAGCCCGCCCACTTCCCGAAGGTGTTCGGCCCCGGGGGCGACCAGCCTCTCGACGCCGCTCTCGTCCAGGAACGCTTCACCGCCCTCGCGCACGAGATCCACGAGAGGACCGGCGACGCCCGCACCCCCGAGCAGGTGGCCGAGGGCTACCTGCGGATCGCCGTGGCCAACATCGCCAACGCCGTCAAGCGGATCTCCGTACAGAAGGGCCACGACGTCACGCGCTACGCGCTCACCACGTTCGGCGGCGCCGGAGGCCAGCACGCGTGCGTGGTCGCCGACTCGCTCGGCATCCGTACCGTCCTGGTCCCGCCCATGGCAGGCGTCCTGTCCGCCCTCGGCATCGGACTCGCCGACACGACGGCCATGCGCGAACAGTCGGTCGAGGCACGCCTCGAACCGGCCGCGATGCCCGGCATCCTCAAGACCGCCGACGATCTGGAGAGCGCCACCCGCGCCGAACTCCTCGCCGAGGACGTCCCCGAGGACCGCATCCGGATCACCCGCCGGGCCCAGCTCCGCTATGACGGCACCGACACGGCACTGACCGTCGAACTCACCGACCCCGACACCATGACCCACGCCTTCGAAGAACGTCATCGCGCCACCTACTCCTTCACCCTCGACCGTCCGGTCGTCGTCGAAGCCCTCTCCGTGGAAGCCACCGGTCTCACCGAACCCCCCGATCTCTCCGCCCTCGCCCCCGACAGGGCCGCACCCGCCTCGCGCCCCGCCGCCGCGCCGACCGTCCGGCTGCACACGGGCGGCGCCTGGCGCGAGGTGCCCCTGCACCAGCGCCGGCAACTCCCGCCCGGCGAGAGCGTCGACGGGCCCGCGATCATCGCCGAGGCAGGCGCGACAACCGTCGTCGACGACGGCTGGCGGGCCGCGACGACCGACGACGGGCATCTGGTCATGGAACGGGCGGCGGTCACGGAGAGTTCCGATCTCGGCACTCAGGCGGACCCCGTTCTGCTCGAGGTCTTCAACAACCTCTTCATGTCCATCGCCGAACAGATGGGCGCCCGCCTGGAATCGACCGCCCAGTCCGTCAACATCAAGGAGCGTCTGGACTTCTCCTGCGCCCTGTTCGACCCCGACGGAAACCTGGTGGCCAACGCCCCTCACATCCCGGTCCACCTGGGCTCGATGGGCACGAGCGTGCAGGAGGTCCTCCGGCGGCGCGGCGACGGCATGCGGCCCGGTGACACCTACGCCGTCAACGACCCGTACCACGGCGGCACCCACCTCCCCGACGTCACCGTGATCACTCCGGTCTTCGAAACGGAGGGTGAGCGGATCCTGTTCTACGTCGCCTCGCGCGGCCACCACGCCGAGATCGGCGGCATCGCCCCGGGCTCCATGCCCGCGAACAGCCGCACCATCGACGAGGAGGGCATCCTCTTCGACAACTGGCTGCTCGCCGAGAACGGACGGTTCCGGGAGGCGGAGACACAGGCACTGCTCACCGCGCCGCCGCACCCCTCGCGCAACCCGAGGACGAACCTCGCCGACCTGCGCGCCCAGATCGCCGCCAACCGCAAAGGCGTCGACGAAGTCGGCCGGATGATCGAGGACTTCGGGCTCGACGTCGTCCAGGCGTACATGAGGCACGTCCAGGACAACGCGGAGGAGGCCGTGCGCCGCGTCATCGACACGCTCCAGGGCGGCGAGTGCGCCTACGAGACGGACTCGGGGGCGGTCATCCGGGTCCGCGTCTCCGTGGACCGCGATGCGCGCTCGGCCACCGTCGACTTCACGGGCACGTCAGCGCAGCTCGGCACCAACTTCAACGCGCCCTTCGCCGTCGTCAACGCCGCTGTCCTGTACGTCTTCCGCACCCTGGTGGACGACGACATCCCGCTGAACGACGGCTGTCTGCGCCCCCTGCGCATCGTGGTGCCGACGGGGTCGATGCTCGCACCGGAGCCCCCGGCCGCCGTTGTCGCCGGCAACGTGGAGACGTCCCAGGCGATCACCGGCGCCCTGTACGCGGCCCTGGGCGTCCAGGCGGAAGGCTCCGGCACCATGAACAACGTGACGTTCGGCAACGAGCGCCACCAGTACTACGAGACCGTGGCCTCAGGTTCGGGCGCCGGCGACGGCTTCCCCGGCGCTCCCGTCGTGCAGACCCATATGACCAACTCGCGGCTCACCGACCCCGAGGTCCTGGAGTGGCGACTGCCCGTCAGGCTGGAGGAGTTCGCGATTCGACACGGCAGCGGCGGCCCCGGACACTGGCGGGGCGGCGACGGCGCCGTACGACGTATCCGCTTTCTGGAGCCGATGGCCGTCTCGACACTGTCGCAGCACCGCAGGGTGCCGCCGTACGGCATGGCGGGCGGCGAGCCCGGTGCTCTCGGCGTCAACCGGGTGGAGCGCGCCGACGGCACCGTCACGGAACTCGGCGGAAGCGATGCGGCGGACGTCGGACCCGGCGACGTACTCGTCATCGAAACCCCCGGCGGCGGGGGCTACGGCCCACCGCCGCACGACCCTCACCCAGCAGGAGAAGAAGTCGATGATCTTCGGGCGTTCTGAGCGCGGCAAGCCTCCGGTCGAGCCCGTCACGCTCAAGATCCTGGTAGCGGGCGGTTTCGGCGTGGGCAAGACGACCCTCGTAGGCGCGGTCAGCGAGATCAGGCCGCTGCGCACCGAGGAGGTCCTCACCGAGGCGGGCCGGCCCATCGACGACATCAGCGGTGTGGAGGGCAAGCACACCACGACCGTCGCCATGGACTTCGGCAGGATCACGCTGCGCGAGGACCTGGTGCTCTATCTGTTCGGGACCCCCGGGCAGGATCGTTTCTGGTTCCTCTGGGACGAGCTCGCCACAGGTGCCCTGGGTGCCGTCGTGCTGGCCGACACCCGACGCCTCGAGGACTGCTTCGCCGCGGTCGACTACTTCGAACGGCGCTCCATACCCTTCGTGGTCGGAGTCAACTGCTTCAAGGAAAGCGCCCGTTACCCCGCGGAGGCCGTCCGCCAGGCCCTCGACCTCGACCCGGACGTGCCCGTCGTCCTCTGTGACGCGCGCGACCGTGAGTCGGTCAAGGAAGTCCTCATCCGCGTCGTCCAGCACGCGATGGCGCACGCGGCGGCCGCCCGTGAGGCCGTCTCGACCTGACGCCCGCCCGGCGCCACCGCCGTCACGACGCGCGGGTGCGGCCCGTACCCCCGCCGACCGGGGTACGGGCCGCGGTCATGCCCACGCGCGCGTGGTTCACCCGAATCGCACGCGCGCGGGAGTCACCCGACGGTGTCGTCGTGCCAGCCGAAGCTCTTCTCCACCGCCTTGCGCCAGTTGTCGTACTCGCTGTCACGCACCGACGCCGCCATGGACGGTGTCCATTCGACGTCCTTCTGCCAGTGCGACTTCAGCTCGTCGAGGCCGTTCCAGACTCCGGTCGCGAGCCCCGCCGCGTACGCGGCGCCCAGACAGGTCGTCTCGGAGACCCTCGGACGGATCACCGGCACGCCGAGGACATCCGCCTGGTGCTGCATCAGCAGATTGTTCTTGGTCATGCCGCCGTCCACCTTCAAGGTGGTGATCCGCACCCCGGAGTCCTGGTACATGGCGTCCACGACCTCACGCGTCTGCCAGCTCGTGGCCTCCAGGACCGCGCGCGCGAGGTGCGCCTTCGTGACGTACCGCGTGAGACCGGTGATGACACCGCGCGCGTCCGAGCGCCAGTAGGGGGCGAACAGGCCCGAGAAGGCGGGCACGATGTACGCGCCGCCGTTGTCCTCGACGCTCGCCGCCAGCGTCTCGATCTCGTCGGCGGAACGGATGATGCCCAGTTGGTCCCGGAACCACTGGACCAGGGCGCCCGTGATCGCGATCGATCCTTCGAGGCAGTAGACCGGAGCCTCGTCTCCGATCTTGTATCCCATGGTGGTCAGCAGCCCGTTCTTCGACGGAACGGGCCTGTTGCCGGTGTTCAGCAGCAGGAAGCTGCCGGTGCCGTAGGTGTTCTTGGCCGTGCCGACGTCGTAGCAGGCCTGGCCGAAGACCGCCGCCTGCTGGTCGCCGAGCGCCGACGCGACCGGCACACCGCCGAGCTGGCCCACGGCGGTGCCGTACACCTCGGCGGAGGACCTGATCTCGGGGAGCACCGCCTCGGGGATGTCCATCGCGGACAGGATGGACGGGTCCCACTGGAGGGTGTCCAGGTTCATCAGCATCGTGCGCCCGGCGTTGGTCACGTCGGTGACGTGCCGTCCGCCGTCGGTGCCGCCGGTCAGGTTCCAGATGAGCCACGAGTCGATGGTGCCGAAGGCGATCTCACCGCGTTCCGCACGGGAGCGCAGGCCCGGGACGTTGTCGAGCAGCCAGGCCGCCTTCGGCCCGGAGAAGTAGCTGGCCAGGGGGAGTCCGGTCTGTTCGCGGAAGCGGTCCTGGCCGTCCGGGCCGCCCAGTTCCCTGCAGAGCGCCGACGTGCGGGTGTCCTGCCACACGATCGCGTTGTGGACGGGTTTGCCGGTGGCGCGGTCCCACAGAACCGTCGTCTCGCGCTGATTGGTGATGCCCAGCGCGCTGAGCTGGTCGGCGCGCAGTCCGGCCTTGGCGAGCGCTCCCGCGACCACGGCCTGAACCTTGGACCAGATCTCGGTGGCGTCGTGCTCCACCCAGCCCGGTTTGGGGAAGATCTGGCGGTGTTCGCGCTGGTCGACGGCGACGATCGCGCCGCCCCGGTCGAAGATGATGCAGCGGCTGGAGGTGGTGCCCTGGTCGATCGCGGCGACGTATTTCTCGGCGTTGTCCGTCATGTCGTCCCCTTACGTGTTCTTCGTCAGGAGGCTGATGTCTCGTCAGGAGTCCGCACTTCGAGGTGGCGGGGATGGGTCAGAAGGCCACGTTGTAGATCCCGGCGCCGATGGCGGCACCCGCGATGGGGCCGACCACCGGGATCCAGGAGTATCTCCACTCCGATGTGCCCTTGTTGGGGATCGGCAGCAGCGCGTGCGCGAGGCGCGGCCCGAGGTCGCGGGCCGGGTTGATGGCGTACCCCGTGGGGCCGCCCAGCGAGAGACCGATACCGACGACGAGGAAGGAGATGAGCAGGACCGGCAGCCCCGCGTCGCCGATGCCGGCGACATGCTTGGCGCCGCCGACCATGCCGAGGATGGGCAGCATCAGGGCGGCGGTGGCGATGGTCTCGGTGATCAGGTTCTGTACCGGGTTGTCGATCTCGGGACGCGTCGAGAAGATCCCCAGGGTCTCGATGGCCTTGTCGTCCGCGGCGTTGAGGTTGAACTGCCCGAGGTAGAGGAGCCAGCACAGGACCGCGCCGACGACGGCGCCGGCGAACTGGCCGAGGAGGTAGAAGGGCACGTCCGACCACTTCGTGGAACCCTCGATCGCGAACCCGATGGTGACCGCCGGGTTGATCTGCCCTCCCGACAGCGGCGCCGAGGTGTAGGCACCGGCCAGGACGCCGAAGCCCCAGCCGAAGGTGATGACGATCCAGCCCGCTCCTTGGGCCTTCGATCTGTTCAGGGTGACAGCGGCGCACACACCCGCGCCGAAGAGAATCAGAATCGCTGTACCGATCAACTCGCCTACGAAGATGTCTCCGTTGCTCATGGCGGCTCCTAGGCTCTCGCCCGGAACGATCAGCTCCGGGCCGGCGTGCAGAGGGCGTTCCCATGGCTGCTTCCGCCGGAGGCGGGGAGTTCCCGCGCCCCGTCCGGCGTCCCGGAAGTGTTCACCGGTGCCCAGGAGGCGTCAAGGTCGCGGACCGCACCGGTTGCAGGGCGCCTCCTGGACGCGCCACGGAGGCCCGTCGGCACCGTACGCAGGGACCGTTTTCAGCCAGTCGATCAGAAGGTCATGCCATCGGGGGCATGAGGTCGGGGGCGTGAGGTCGGGGCCGGGCGGTCGACGCGATCATCCGGTGAGCGTCTGCCCGTACGGCTCCATCGGCCCGGTTCCCGCCCCGCGCCGGACCTCATGTCCGGGCAGCCCCGCGCGCCCCAGTACCCAACTCGCCCCGTCCAGGGCCTTGGCGGCCTGCTTGAGCGGTGCCAGTGAGGTGGCCGCCTGCCGGTGGTCGATCACGCTGCCGGGCGCGCACAGCACCGTGGCCAGCGACAGGGTGACGGCTCGGCCGCCCGCGGCCCAGGGCGTGTCGAGCACCGACGCGGCCAGCGGGTCGAGCGTGTCGGGGTCGGCGAGGACCAGGAAGTCGTCGCCGCCGATGTGCCCGACCAGCGTCGCGTCGGACGCCGAGTGCTGCAGCATCCGTCCCACCGCTTTGATCAGCTCGTCGCCGGCCGCGAAGCCCGCTCCGTCGTTGACCTGCTTGAAGTGGTCGATGTCCAGCCAGCTCAGCGCGAACATCCGGCCGTCCGCGATCCGCCGGTCCACCTCCCCGGTGATCATGTCCGAACCGGGCAGCCGCGTCAGCGGGTTGAGCCCCGCCGCCTCCTCGACCCGGTTCTCCGACAACGCCCGTACGAGATCCGCGAGGCGTACGACACCCACGCACCGCCCGTACCGGTCGACGACCGCGACATCGTCGGACGTACGGTCCCGGTCCCCGTCCGCGACGACGTCGAGCACTTCCCAGGCCGTGGCGTCGAGGCCGACCGTACGCGGCGCGTCACCCAGCTTGACGGCCGGCCGGTCGGCGTACAGGGCGTGCCCGTAGCGGCCGGACATCGACAGCAGGAAGCGTGACCGGTGCACCGAGCGGACCGGTATCCCGAACGGGTCCACGAGTAGCACACCGGACACGTCGGGCGACCCGGTGAGCAGGGATCTGACCTCTCCGGCCGACGCGGTGGCCGACAGCAGCGCGGCGGGGCGGACGAACTGCCCCACGGACGGCCCGGACCGGGGCGCGCCGCGGGGACCCGGAAACAGCGCCGGAACGTATACATCCGCCGAGGGCCGCCGGGCGGGCGGGGCGAACAGGTCGCCCTGCGCGAGCTGCGCGCCCGCCGACACCGCGGCGGCGCACTGCAGTTCCGTCTCGACGCCTTCGACGGACAGCAGCGCGCCGAGTTGTTCGCACAGCGTGCGCATCGCGCGGACCGCCGCGGGCCGCGAGAGCAGGGACACGTCGAGCTTCATCAGCTCAGGGGCGAGGTCCGTGAGCAGGCGCAGCGGTACGTCGCCGTCGCCGATGCCGTCCGCGCAGATCCGGAAGCCCTCGCCGCGCACCGCGGCCACAGCCTCCAGCAGGGCGTGCTGCGGCACGTGTGTGTACGGCGGGACGACGTCGACGGTGACCTCGCAGGGGAGCCGTCCGGCTTGCCGTACCTCGTCGCGCAGCGCGGAGAGCCGGCCGAGGTCGGCCAGCGTTGCGGCGAACACGTTGACGTGCAGGGGGAGCAGGGTCTCCCTGCGTGCGGCGGCCCGGATGGCCAGCGCGGCCAGCCGGCCGTCCAGTTCGGGATCGCGGCGGGCTCGCGCCAGGATGTCGCCGGACTCCGGGCGGGCGAGCGTCTCCAGCGCCGCGATCCCTCCGGTCGTCAGGTTGACGACCGGCTGGAAGGCGAAACGGACCATATCCGTCCAGGAGGGCACAACAGTATGGTCTCGCCGTCGGCGCACGCCGGTGCGCGATTCACGAGGTGTTCACGCAGGATTCCGGGGCCGTCACAGCAGGTGTGGAGGAGGGACCGGCGAGGCCCGCCACGGGACTACCGAACCGCCACGACTGAGGAGCCGTGCCCGAACAGCCCCTGGTTCGCGGTGATCCCCACCCGTGCCCCGGCGACCTGCCGGTCACCGGCATCCTCGCGCAACTGCCAGGTCAGTTCGCACACCTGGGCGATGGCCTGCGCCGGAACGGCTTCTCCGAAGGAGGCGAGTCCGCCGCTGACGTTCACCGGTATGCGTCCGCCGAGCGCCGTGGCGCCTTCCCGCAGGAGCTTGGCGGCCTCGCCCTCCCCGCAGAGCCCGAGATCCTCGTACCACTGCAGTTCCAGCGCGGTCGACAGGTCGTAGACCTCCGCGAACGAGAGATCCTCGGGTCCGATGCCCGCCTCCTCGTAAGCCGCTCGGGCGATGGACGCCCGGAAGGTCTCGGACGTGGGCTCCACGGAGGCCGCCGAGTCCGTGGCGATGTCCGGCAGATCCAGCACGGTGTTCGGATAGCGCGGCGACACGGTCGACACCGCGCGGATCCGCACCGGCCCGGCGATCCCGTGCCGGCGCGCGAAGTCCATGCTCGCCAGCACCACGGCCGCGCCGCCGTCCGAGGTCGCGCAGATGTCGAGCAGCCGCAGCGGATCGGCGACCACGGCCGACGCGGAGACCTCCTCGGCCGTGACCCGCTTGCGGTAGCGGGCGTGGGGATTGAGCGCGCCCAAGGCCGCGTTCTTCACCTTCACCTGGGCGAAATCCTCCGGAGTGTCGCCGTACAGAGCCATCCGGCGCCGCGCGTACAGCCCGAAGTACGTCGGGTTCGTCGCCCCGAGGACACGGAAGCGCAGCCAGTCCGGATCGTCCGGCCGGTCCCCGCCGGCGGGGCGGAAGAACCCCTTGGGTGCCGCGTCCGCGCCCACCACGAGGACCACCTCGGCGAGGCCGGAGAGTATCTGCGCCCTGGCTGTGCCGAGTGCCTGCGCCCCGGAGGCGCAGGCCGCGTACACGCTCGTCACGCGTGCTCCCTGCCACCCCAGCGCCCTCGCGAACGTCGCCCCCGCCACATACCCCGGGTAGCCTCCGCGGACGGTGGACGCACCCACGACCGAGTCGACGTCCCGCCAGCCGATCCCCGCGTCGGTCAGCGCGGCACGCGCCGCAGCCACCCCGTACTCGACGAAACGGTGCCCCCGCTTGCCCCACGGGTGCATCCCCACGCCCAGCACCGCCACATCACCGGTCACGCCCCCGCCCCCGTCCGTTCCGGGCCATTCATGCCGTCACCCCTGTCGGCCGCCAGTGCCACGTCGTCCAGGTGGTCTCCTCGTCCTCGTGCAGCACACCGGGGACGACCTCCACCTCCATGCCCACCGCCAGGTCGGAGACGGTGATCCCGGGAACCGCCTGGCCGAGCACCACGAGGCATTCGGATTCCAGTTCCACAGCGATCAACGCGTAGGGCTCCCAGGAGAGTTCCGGATCGGTCACATAGGGTGACGGAGGCCGGTAGCGGCTGTCCGTGTACGACCAGACGCGCCCCCGGGGAGACAGCGGCAGCTCCACCAGCTCGCCGCCCGCGCACCCCGGATTGCGGCAGAAGGCGTCCTCGCGGGGGAAGAACACCGAGGCGCACGCCGAGCACCGCGTGCCGAGCAGACGGAAGTCGTCCCCTTCCCCGGTGAACCACCCGGCGACGACAGGTGTACGTGTGCGCGACACGGTCCCTCCATCAAACTCGATCTGACGGAACGTCAGAAGTGTGCCACGGGCGGGGGAAATTGGGCAGGGCGCCCGTGCGGACCGACGGGCGCCACCGGCAGCCGGAGTCCCGGCCGCGGCGGCAGGGTCGCGGGAGCGCCTCAGCCGCCCCATCCGCCTCGACCGAGCCGTTCCGCCCGGGGCGTGTCATCCGGTCCAACCCGAAGACGTCCGTTCGGTGATGGACTACAGTCCGCGGCGTGTCCGAAAACCCGCACCCACCCGCCGACTTCGCGCCCGACTCGCACTGCTCGAGCTGTGGCGCGCCTTACGGAGAGGGCATCTCCGGCTGGCCCCGCACCTGCGCCGCCTGCGGCACGGTCGCCTACCGCAATCCGCTGCCCGTCGCGGTGGCTCTGCAGCCCGTCTACGACGACCGGGGCGCGGCCCTGGTCGTCATCACCCGGACCATCGCCCCCGCGCGCGGAGGCATCGCCCTGCCCGGGGGATTCATCGACCACCGGGAGGACTGGCGGCAGGCCGTCGTGCGCGAACTCAAGGAGGAGACGGGCATCGACGCGGCGAGCCGGGATGTGCGGCTCGCCGACGCGATGAGCTCGCCCGCGGGCCATCTGCTGCTCTTCGGGCTCCTTCCGGAACGCCCCGCAGCCGAACTGCCGCGGTCCGCCGCCACCGACGAGACCGAAGGCTGGCATCTGCTGCACCGGTCGGCCGAACTCGCCTTCCCGCTGCACACCCTGGCGGCCCGTGCCTGGTTCGAGGGGCGGTACATCTGAGGGTCAGGGACGGGGTCTCCCCAGCCCCCGCACCCGCACGGGGTACGACGGCTCGTGCAGGCCCCCCGTGCCACTTGCCCTGCGCACCACCACCTCGTCGTCCTCCCAGCGGGACACATGGCGCTCGGCCTCCGGTTCCTCCCAACCGTCGCCCGTGTCCGGCACGACCAGCCCGACTCCGCCGCTTCCCCGCGCGGGCGCCCACGCCTCCAGCTCCAGACCACCGTCGGCACCGCTTACGGGCACGACGGCACCGGCCCGCGCGAGCACCGGAATCCGCGACAAGGGTGCGTCGACCACCACCTGCGCCGGCCCCTCGTACACCTCCTCGGTGACCGTGTCGTACCAACGTCCCCGCGGCAGTTGCACCGTCCGCCGGACCGCACCAGGGTCCACCACCGGCGCCACGAGGAGGCTGTCGCCGAGCAGGAACGCGTCCTCGCAGTCGCGCAGCGCCCGGTCCTCGGGACTGCCCCACCACAAGGGCCGGACGTACGGAGCGCCCGTGCGGCGCGCCATGTGCGCCAGCGTCATGAAGTACGGCAGCAGCCGCCGCCGTTCGAGGAGCGCCACGCGCGCGTGCTCCAGAACCCCGTCACCGAACTCCCAGGGCTCCCTGCGACCGGCCCGCAGACTCGCGTGGGTGCGGAACAACGGGAGGTACGCCCCGAGCTGGAACCACCGCAGATAGAGCTCGGGCGACGGGCTGCCGTCGAAGCCGCCCACATCGGGTCCCGAGTAGGGCACCCCGCACAGTCCGAGCCCCAGCACCAGGGACAACGACGCCCGCAGCCCCGGCCAGCCCGTGGCCACATCCCCGGACCACGTCCCCGCGTAGCGCTGCAGACCCGCCCACCCGGAACGCGAGAACAGGAACGGCCGCTCCTGCGAAGCGAGTTCACGCAGCCCCTCGTAGGCGGCCCGGGCCATGCCCAGCGCGTACACGTTGTGCGCCTCGCGGTGGTCACCGCCGCGGCCCTCCAGGGAGTGCCTCGCCGAACGCGGCAGCGTCGGCTCCCCGAAGGCCGTGAACGACGTCGGCTCGTTCATGTCGTGCCAGAACCCGGCGAACCCCTGCGCGAGCCGTTCCTCGTACAGCCCGCCCCACCACGCGCGCGCCCGTGCGTCCGTGAAGTCCGGGAACACGGCCTCCCCGGGCCATACGACACCTCGCACGAGCTGTCCCGAGGCGTCCCGCACGAAGGCCTCCTCGGCGAGACCGCTGTCGTACACCTCGTTGCCGGGCTCCGCCTTGACCGCCGGGTCGATGATGGACACCAGCCGGATCCCGTCGCGCCGCAGCTCCTCGGCGAGCTGAGGGAGCTTCGGGAACCGGTCGCGATCGACGGTGAACACCTGGTGGGCGTCGTAGTGGTCGATGTCCAGATGGACGGCGTCCAGCGGCAGGCCCCGCTCCTGATAGCCCGCGACGATCCTGCGCACCTCCTGCTCACTGCCGAAGCCCCACCGCGCGTGCTGGTGCCCCAGCGCCCACGCGGGCGGAAGCGCCGCGCCACCGGTCAGCGACGCCCAGGAGTGCAGCACGCGCGCGGGGGTTCCCACCATCACCCAGCAGCGCAGCGGCCCGCCGTCCATGCGCAGCTCGCACGCCCCGGCCCGGTCGTGTCCGGAGCCGGCGCCCTCCTTGCCCTCCCGCAGGTTCACGGTGCCGTCCCACGTCGTGTCGTGGAACACGAGATGCGTTCCCGCGTCGGCGACGACCATCTGCACCGGCATCGTGAGGTACAGCGGATCGTCGCCCGGCCCGAAGGCCTGTCCCGGATCGGTGTTCCACAGCCGGTAGGTCCCCTCGCGCAGCCGGAGCCCCGCCGCCCGGCCGCCGAGACCGAAGAACCGGGCGTCGGCCGCGACTTCGGAGCGCTGCATCCAGCGGGCCGTGCCGCCGTCGACGGGTTCCCACCACCGGGGCGGCAGATCCCGGCGCAGGATCACCCCGCCGGGCGTAAGAACCTTGACCGCGCCGTGCCGAGAGACCGTGACCGTGACCCGCTCGGCGACGACGCGCCAGCCGCCGTCCTTGTCCGGCTCCAGGACGGCCCGCGGATCGGGTTCCGGGGACCGGCCCGCCAGGGCGTACGACGGCTCCGGCGCGACCGCGTCCCAGCCCCAGAAGACCGCCCCGCCCACCGTGACCGTGATCCGCAGTTCCGAGCGCGTGAAGCGGACGACTCCGCCGCCGGGACCCGGCTCCACACCGAGCACCGGCCCCGGTACCCGCGCCCGCTCGGCGCCCCGCCGGGGCAGCCCGGTGGCGTCGGCACGCCTCCTACGCCAGGCGGCCCGCACCGTGAGCAACCCCTGAGTGGTACCCCCCGAGCCGACCGCTTTCACCGAACGCACCAGGTCACGACCGTCCATGCTGCTCACCCTGCCACTACCGGAGCCCGTTGAGTGAGCCGTTCAACTGCCGTTCACCTGGTGTGAGGCCACATCTTCATGTAGCCGACTATGTGGGGCGTGCCCTGGTAAAGAAGTCGATCACATGGCATCGTCCGTGTCAGCCGCGTGACGCGCACACCCCCGCTCGTGCGCGACCGACGCCCACGACGCGCACAGCCCGGGAGCCGCCCCACATGTCCACCACGAACCCCTCTCCGCTCTGGCAGCCCACCGCCGAGGGCATCGCCCAGGCGCAGGTCACGAAGTTCCAGGCCTGGGCGGCCGAACGGCACGGAGCGCCGGCCGACGGAGGCTACGCGGCCCTGCACCGTTGGTCGGTCGACGAGCTGGACACGTTCTGGAAAGCCGTCACCGAGTTTTTCGACGTACGGTTTTCCACCCCTTACGCGCGCGTGCTCGGCGACCGCGCCATGCCCGGAGCCGACTGGTTTCACGGCGGGACCCTCAACTACGCGGAGCACGCCCTGCGCGCCGCGGAGACCCGCGCGGACGAACCGGCCCTCCTGTATGTCGACGAGACCCACGAGCCCGTCCCCGTGACGTGGTCCGACCTGCGCCGTCAGGTCGGCTCCCTCGCCGCCGAGCTGCGAGCCCTCGGCGTACGGCCCGGAGACCGGGTCAGCGGCTATCTCCCGAACGTCCCCCAGGCCGTGATCGCCCTGCTCGCCACGGCCGCCGTGGGCGGGGTCTGGACGTCCTGCGCCCCCGACTTCGGCGCCCGCAGCGTCCTCGACCGCTTCCAGCAGGTCGAACCCGTGGTCCTGTTCACCGTCGACGGCTACCGCTACGGCGGCAAGGAGCACGACCGCCGCGACACGGTCGCGGAACTGCGCCGTGAACTGCCCACCCTGCGCGCCGTGGTGCACATCCCGCTGCTGGGTACCGAGGCACCCGAGGGCGCCCTGGAGTGGTCGGCGCTGACCTCCGCCGACGCGGAGCCCGTCTTCGAGCAGGTTCCCTTCGACCACCCCCTGTGGGTGCTCTACTCCTCCGGTACGACCGGCCTTCCCAAGGCCATCGTCCAGTCCCAGGGCGGCATCCTCGTCGAGCACCTCAAGCAGCTCGGTCTGCACTGCGACCTGGGCCCCGAGGACCGCTTCTTCTGGTACACCTCCACCGGCTGGATGATGTGGAACTTCCTCGTCTCCGGCCTGCTCACCGGCACCACGATCGTGCTGTACGACGGCAGCCCCGGGTATCCGGACACGGGCGCCCAGTGGCGTATCGCCGAACGCACCGGAGCCACCCTCTTCGGCACGTCCGCCGCGTACGTGATGGCCTGCCACAAGGCGGGCGTCCACCCCTCGCGCGACTTCGACCTCGGCCGGGTGCGGTGCGTCGCGACGACCGGCTCGCCGCTGCCGCCCGACGGATTCCGCTGGCTGCACGACGAGGTCCGTGAGGACCTGTGGATCGCCTCCGTCAGCGGCGGCACCGATGTGTGCTCCTGCTTCGCCGGAGCCGTACCGACGCTCCCGGTGTACATCGGCGAACTCCAGGCCGCGGGTCTCGGCACCGACCTGCAGTCCTGGGACCCCGGTGGCAAGCCCCTCACCGATGAGGTCGGCGAACTGGTCGTCACCAACCCCATGCCGTCGATGCCCATCCGCTTCTGGAACGACCCCGACGGCAGCCGCTACCACGACAGCTACTTCGACACGTATCCCGGAGTGTGGCGACACGGCGACTGGATCACCGTCACCTCCAGGGGCTCGGTCGTCATCCACGGCCGCTCGGACTCCACGCTCAATCGGCAGGGCGTGCGCATGGGCTCGGCCGACATCTACGAAGCCGTCGAGCGCCTTCCCGAGATCAAGGAATCGCTCGTCATCGGTGTCGAACAGCCCGACGGCGGCTACTGGATGCCGCTGTTCGTCCACCTCGCGCCCGGAGCCGTCCTGGACGAGGACCTCCTGAACCGCATCAAGGGGACCATCCGTGAACAGCTCTCCCCGCGGCACGTTCCGGACGAGGTCATCGAAGTACCCGGAGTTCCCCACACCCTGACCGGCAAGCGCATCGAGGTGCCCGTCAAGCGCCTTCTCCAGGGCGCGTCGATGGAGAAGGCGGTCAACGTCGGATCCGTGGACAACGTCGAGCTCCTGCGCTTCTACGAGAAGCTGGCCCGCGAGCGCGGCTGATCGGCCTCCCGGCGTCAGCCTCCGTAGGTGGCCTCCGACTCGCCGAGCACGGCGGTGAAGTCGGAGGCCAGACGCAGGGCGTCGGCGGGCGCGAGCTCCGCGACCGAGATGCGCACCCCAGGCGCGGCCGAGGTCCGGAAACGCGCGCCCGCCGCGACCCACCATCCGTACGAACGCAGCCCGTTCACCACGGCCGACTCGTCCCGAACGGGCACCCAGACGTTCAGCCCGCTCACGCCGTGTGCCTGGATCTCCCGGTCCGCGAGCTCACGCAGCAGCGCGCTCCGGCGCAGCGCGTACGTCTCCTGGGCACGCGCCACCAACGCGCGCGTGGCGTCGTCCGTCATCAGTTGGAGCACCGTCTCCTGCAGCAGATGACTGACCCAGCCGGAGGTCAGCAGCAGGCGCCCGTCGTGCCGGGCCAGCGTCGTCGGATCGCACGCCGCGGCCGCCCACCGCAGGTCGGTCCCCAGGAACTTGCTGACCGTGCGCACATGGACCCAGCGGTCCAGGCCGCCCGCCGTCAGAGTGCGCAGCGGCGCGCCGGCGACGGACGACGCGTGGTCGTTCTCCACGACCAGCACATCGGGCGCCTCCTGGAGCACGGCGACGAGCGCCTCCCGCCGTTCCGCGGAGAGGCTGCCGCCACAGGGATTCTGCGCCCGCGGACTGCACACCACCGCGCGTACCCCTGCTCGTAGAGCCGTCCGCAGGGCGTCCGGGCGGATGCCCTGGTCGTCCACCGCGACGGGAACCGTGCGCAGTCCCAGCGCCGTGACCAGGTCCAGCAGATGGTGATAACCGGGGTCCTCCATCGCGACCGCGTCCCCCGGACGGAGCTCCACGGAGAGCAGCCGCCCGATCAGGTCGAGCGCACCATGCGCGAACGTCACATGCTCCGCGGGCACCCCGTCGGGTTCCAGCCAGTCGCGTACGGCCTCCTCCAGCCGTGCCAGACGCGGTGAACCGCGGTGGGAGCGCGCACCGGGGGAGAGCTGCGAGGGCGGTACCAGCCGGGGCAGCAGCGCGGGGTCGGGATGCCCGCCCGCCAGGTCCCGCAGTCCGTCCGGCACGCGGGGCGGGCGCCGTGACGCCACCGAGGGCGCGGCGGCGATCACGGTCCCACCGCGTCCGCGGGTCACCACGATCGCGCGTTGCCGCAGTTCCTTGTACGCCGTCGCGACCGTCCCCGGACTGACGCCGAGCCGCTCAGCCAGACCGCGCACCGGAGGCAGCGCCGTGCCCGGCTCCAGGGCGCCCTCGGCCACGCCCCGTTCCACGGACGCGGCAATTCCCTTGGCCGTCGTACCACTGATCGAATATTGTGTTGCCACGTTACTAAGTATGTATCAATACATACTGTGAGGCAAGGGGGAACCGTGAGCCCGACGCGTCGCGCAGCCGCATGGCCGCCACGCATTCCAGGAGGCCCCGACGGCCGACGAATGCTCTGGATCGCTCTGGTGGACCGCACCGGCAGCGGGCTGTGGGCAGCCGTCTCCGTCCTGTACTTCACCTACGTCGCCGGTCTCTCGGTCGCGCAGATCGGCACCCTCGTCGCCGTGGCCGGAGCCGTCGGCATCGCCGGCGCACCCCTGGGCGGACGCATGGCCGACCGACTGCCCCTGACCCGTGTGCTGATCGGGCTCCAACTCCTGCGCGCCCTCGCCTCCGTGGCCCTGCTGACCACGGACAACTACGCCCTCCTGCTGGCGTTCTCCGCCGCGGGCAGCTTCGGCGACCGGGCCGCGAACGTCCTCACCAAGCTGTACGCCACCCGTGTCTCGGGGCCCGACCGCGTCCGCTACCAAGCCGTCAACCGCACCGTCGCCAACGCCGGTTGGGCTCTCGGAGGTCTCGTCGCGGCGGGAGCCCTCACCATCGGCACCACCGCCGCGTACCAGTGGCTGCTCACGGGCGACGCCCTCTCCTTCGTGGCCGTCGCCCTCGCGACCGCCCGCTGCGGCGAACCGCCCTCGGCTGCCCGCACGATCGCCACGTCGAAGGACCCCGCCCCCGCGACGCGCCCCACCAGTCCCTGGCGCGACCGCACCTACCTCGCCTACGTCGCCACCGAGACCGTCCTCTTCCTCGACGACGCGGTGTTCAAGGTCGGGCTGCCTCTGTGCGTCGCCCACTCCGGCCAGGCTCCCCACGGCCTTGCACCCCTCCTGATGGTCCTGAACAACGTGATGGTCGTGACCCTCCAGGTCCCCCTGGCCCGCCTCGGCGCCACAACGGCCGCGGCCCGCGCCCTACTCGTCCCGCTCTCCGCGATCTCCGCGCTCGGAGGTGTCCTCCTGGCGCTCTCGGCGACAGGCGGAACCATGGCCGTGACCCTGTTCCTGACCGCGGCGGCCGTCGCCTTCACGGTGACGGAGATGCTCCATGCCACCGTTTCGTGGGAACTCTCCGTGGCCCTCGCCCCGGACACCGCCCAGGGCGGCTATCTCGGCGTCCACGGACTTGCGCAGGCAGTGCAGCGCAGCGTCGGACCACTCGCCGTCACAGCGGCCATCGCCGCCGGCTCCCTCGGGTGGACTCTCTTCGGCGCGACCATAGCCACGACCTGCATGTTCCAGCACCGCCTCGTGCGCGGCAGACTCACCCGCCCCGCGTTGTCAGTGCCGCCGGTTACTGTGAGTGAGCATTGATCGACTGTGCACAGGGGGAAACATGGCGCACACCCAGCACCACACCATGCGACGCGTCCTGCGCCGCGAAATCGCCGGCACCATCGGCCTGCTGACCGACGAACAGGACTTCCGGGCGATGCGGCAATACCGCACCTTCGCCTTCGAGGACCATACGATCTATCTCCAACAGGTCGAAGCCCTGCTCAAGACCCTCGCCGCCCAGGGCAGCCACACGACAGTGGCACTCTTCGACCCCGAGGAATACGCCGAATTCTGCGCCGAAAGCGGCCTGGAACCCGACACCCCGGCCAGCCGAACCCGCTTCACCGCCCAACTCGCGGCGACCGGCCCCAGCCTCCCCTACGACGGACAACCCCTCGACGAACTGGTCCCGGACCTCGTCGACGAAGCCGTCCGCCGCGCCACCTGGGAGTACGCCACGACGCTCCTGGCCCGCATCGGCACCTGCGCGACCTGCGGAGAGGACATCGGCCGCGCCGCCTTCATCCGCGCCGCCCACCTTCTCGCCCGGATCGTCGATACCGCGAGCCCGGGAGACCTCCACCTTGTGTGCAGCGTCTCCTCGGCTCCCGACACGCTCGTCGCCGTACTCCGGACAGAGGGACGCACCGAAGACTCCGCTCGCCTCGACGAGTCCGAAGCCCTCGAATTCACCACGGTCCTGGCCCTCGGTATCGCCACCCGGAGCGCCTGCGGACTCGTCATGCGCACCACCGCACCCGACTCCACCGACCGTGTCTACGGATGGCGCCTGCGCGGCGAGCATCTTGAACCTCTCACCGCGGGGGAGGTGTTCGACGCCTACTGCACCGACCTCGATTCCGGCGATCTGGTCTCCCCGGAATCCGGCGTCGACTATTGCGTACCGCCCGACCTCGCGGACGACGGAAAGGGGACGGGCCACACGCACTGAACGCGAAAAGGGCGCCCCATCCGCAGATGGAGCGCCCCTCCGTACCGAAAATCGCCACCGTCCGCTGACGGCGCCGTCCGGCTACTCGCCGGACAGCACCGCCTGCGCCGCGGTACGCGCCTCGTCCGCCGTGTCCGCGGCCCGTGCGGCCGAGGCCGCCCGCTCGCACTGGGCCAGCGTGTACTTCGCCAGCGTCGCCCGGACATAGGGAATCGACGCGGCACCCATCGACAGGGAGGTGACGCCCAGACCGGTCAGGACACAGGCCAGCAGCGGGTCAGAAGCTGCCTCGCCGCAGACACCGCAGCTCTTGCCCTCGGCCTTCGCCGCCTCGGCGGACAGCGCGACCAGGTCGAGCAGCGCCGGCTGCCACGGGTCCTGCAGCCGGGACACCGCGCCCACCTGCCGGTCCGCGGCGAACGTGTACTGCGCGAGGTCGTTGGTTCCGAGGGAGAGGAACTCGACCTCCTGCAGAATCGACCGCGCCCGCAGCGCGGCCGACGGGATCTCCACCATCGCGCCGAACTTCGCCCGCAGCCCGGCCTCACGGCACGCGTCCGCGAACGCCTTGGCGTCCGTACGGTCCGCGACCATCGGAGCCATCACCTCGAGATAGACCGGCAGTCCCTCCGCGGCCTTCGCGAGCGCGGTGAGCTGCGTACGCAGAACATCGGGGTGGTCGAGGAGCGAACGCAGACCCCGCACGCCGAGCGCCGGGTTGGGCTCGTCGGCAGGCGTGAGAAAGTCCAGCGGCTTGTCCGCGCCCGCGTCCAGCACCCGCACCACGACACGACCCTCGGGGAAGGCCTCGAGCACCTTGCGGTAGGCCTCGACCTGCTTCTCCTCGGACGGCGCCTGCTTGCTGTCGTCGAGGAACAGGAACTCGGTTCGGAACAGACCGACGCCCTCGGCACCGGCCTCCACGGCCGCCGGCACGTCCGCCGGACCGCCGACGTTGGCCAGCAACGGCACCTTGTGCCCGTCGGAGGTGGCACCCGGACCCGTCGAAGCGGAGAGCGACGCCTTGCGCTGGGCCGCCGCGGCCTCGAGCTGCGCCTTCTTCTCCGCGCTCGGCTCCACGAAGATCTCGCCCGTGCTGCCGTCGACGGCGATCACGGTGCCCTCGGCCAGCTCACCCGCGCCGGGGAGCGCCACGACGGCCGGTACGCCGAGCGCGCGGGCCAGGATCGCGCTGTGGCTGGTCGGCCCGCCCTCCTCGGTGACGAAACCGAGGACCAGGGTCGGGTCCAGCAGTGCGGTGTCGGCGGGCGCGAGGTCGCGCGCGATGAGGACGTACGGCTCGTCGCTGTCCGGGACGCCCGGCATGGGCACACCGAGCAGCCTGGCGACGATACGGTTCCGCACGTCGTCCAGGTCGGCCACGCGTCCGGCGAGGTACTCACCGGCGCCGGCGAGCAGCGCCCGGTACGCGGCGAGCGCGTCGTAGACCGCACGCTCGGCCGTGCTGCCCACGGCGATCCGCCGGTTCACATCAGCCGTCAGCTCGGGGTCCTGGGCCATCATGGCCTGGGCCTCGAGCACGGCCTGTGCCTCGCCGCCCGCCAGATTGCCGCGCGCGATGAGGTCGGCCGCCACGTCCTCCACGGCCTTGCGGGCGCGCGCCTGCTCGCGTGCCGCGTCCTCCGGGGGAATCTGCTTGGCAGGCGGTTCGAGGACCGCCGTTCCCATGTGCCGAACCTCGCCGATGGCCACACCGTGGCTCACGCCGACGCCTCGCAGCGTTGTTTCCATCTCACCCGTCTCCGCATAGTGCGGCGGTATCGCCGCCGTGATGGTTGTCGAACGCGCCGTCCAGGACAGCGTCGATGTCACTGCCAGCCGAAGAGCGCGTCGCCGGCCTTCACGTCGCCGTCCTCACGGACGTCCGAGAGGGAGTCCGCGGTGGCTTCGAGGGCCACGACCGGGCACACCGGGGACTTACCGGCCTCCTCGACGGCGGCGGGGTTCCAGCGCACGACACTCTGGCCGCGCGTCACGGTGTCCCCCTTGTTGACGAGCAGCTCGAAGCCCTCGCCATTGAGCTGCACGGTGTCGATGCCCAGGTGCGTGAGCACGCCGTGGCCCTCACCGTCGACGACGACGAACGCGTGCGGGTGGAGGGAGACGATCACGCCGTCCACGGGGGCGACAACTTCCGAGGGTTCACGCACGGGGTCGATCGCCGTACCGGGGCCGACCATCGCTCCGGAGAAGACGGGGTCCGGTACCGCTGCGAGTCCGATGGCGCGTCCTGCAAGAGGGGACGTCACGGTGGTCATGGGAAGCCTCCGAGGGGGTGGAGATCTATACGGGCGGTCACTGTCTGTCCCGGACAGCGCACTGTTGAGCAGGATATGTCATATGAAGTGCCGGTTCCGCGCGAGTGATCCCGGTTGGCGCCGTAGAGGACAGGGCTAACGATTTGCGCCCGCTCCCGCACCCCATGTAGAGTCGTACTCCTGCTTGAGGCTGAGCGGCGTGACCATGGCGTCGTTGCCTGGCAGCACCCAACTTGTCAGATCCTATCTCGGGGTCCTGTCCCGCATGTCTGCGGGATGGTGGTCAGCGAGACGGAAAAGGACTGATAGAGTTTGGCTCGCCGGAAAGGGAAACGCGAAAGCGAAAACCTGGAAAGCACCGAGGAAATCGGATACGGAAACGGTCTGATAGAGTCGGAAACGCAAGACCGAAGGGAAGCGCCCGGAGGAAAGCCCGAGAGGGTGAGTACAAAGGAAGCGTCCGTTCCTTGAGAACTCAACAGCGTGCCAAAAAT
>NZ_JBSFZS010000009.1:0-106909 GCF_053600395.1 Streptomyces sp. NPDC005070
TCTCCGTCGCGTCGCGCGGCTGCTCGAATCCGGCGCCCACCGCGACGACTCCCTCTCCGGAACGGACCTCCCCTGCCGCGACCGGCTACTCCGCGCTCCTGCCGCAGGTCACACCCGCGGCGGACGGCCCCGGCGGGGAGGGAACGGTGACCGAGCCACCACTCGCGATCACCTCGGTCGCCGGCTCGGCGGGTGCCGGTTTGCGGAGCAGCAGCAGGGCCGCGTCGTCGTGCAGCCGGCCGCCCACATGGGCCTGGAGCTCGGCGTCGAGCGCGGCGAGTGTGGAGCCCGGCTCGTCCGACACGTGTCGGGCCAGGCCCTCGGCGAGGGCGTAGAACTCCCGGCCGTGGTCACGCGCCTCGGTGACCCCGTCCGTGTACAGGAGGAGCTGATCGCCGTCCGCCAGAGGCAGCACCTGGAGGCTCGGGGTCTCCCCCGTCAGGGCCCGCAGCCCGAGCGGCGGAGCGGGGTTCACGGGGTCGAACGACACGACGCTCCCGGACGCCCGGACGTGCAGCGGAGGCGCGTGTCCGCAGTTGACGACCTCCAGCCGGCCCGGTTCCGGGTATCCGGCGACGACGGCGGTCACGAAGTCGTCGTAGCCCAGGTTGCGCGCCAGGCTCCGTTCGATCCGGGCCACGACGGTGAGGAGGTCGGGCTCGTCGTAGGCGGCTTCGCGGAAGACGCCGAGGACGAGCGCGGCGGTGCCCACGGCCGGCAGGCCCTTGCCCCGGACATCGCCGATGATCATGCGGACCCCGTACGGCGTCGGCACCAGCGCGTAGAGATCCCCGCCGATCCGGGCCTCGGCCGCGGCGGCGCTGTAGCGGACGGCCACCTGGAAGGGTCCGACACTCGACGGAATGGGGGCGAGCAGCGCGTGCTGGGCGGCCTCCGCGACGGAGCGGACTGCCGCGAGGACGCGTTCCCGGCGCCAGCGCAGCGCGCTGGCCAGGGCGCTCGCCCCGGTGACGGCCGCCAGGGCGGACAGGACGGCGAGGAGCTCGGCGCCCGGAACACCGTCGCGGGTGCCCAGCAGCGCGCTCAGCGCCGCGGCCAGGAAACCGACGCACAGAACGCCGAGCGGCCGGCTGGTGGTGGCCGCCAGCGCGGGTCCGGCGGCCAGCAGCGGCAGCCAGATCACCCCCGCTCCACCGGCCAGGTCGATGAGCACGATGGCTCCGACGATCAGTAAAGGCAGCACCGGTGTGCCGAAGGCGAGGTGGGCGGCGCGTTTGCGGGCCGCCGCTCCGGAACCGACGCCTCGGTTCCTGAACGTCCGTTTCGGCCAGTGCTCGCTACCGTGCTCTCGGGCCTGACTCATGCTCGTCCGCAGTCCTCACCTGGGTTCATCCCTGAAATGTCCGGTTGGTCTAGGAAAGACGTTCGAGACCTGATCCACAAGCGCGGGGATTTCAAATGGTGAGCGACAGGCTCCTGGTCACCCGGTTCGCGGTCGGAATCAGCCGCGTGAGGACCTCGTCGAGCCGGGGCAGCCGCTCGGCGGGGAGCGAGACACCCAGCGAGCCCAACGTGTCCCCGCTGTACACGGGTACGGCGACACAGACCGTGCCGAGAGCGTACTCCTCCAGGTCCGTGACGGCCGGGGCCACCGGCGACGAGGCCAGATGGCGCAGCAGTTCACGCCGGCTCGTGATGGTCCGAGGGGTGAGATCGGGGAGGGCGTGCCGGGCGAGATAGTCGTTGCGGGACTCCTCGTCCATCTCGCGCAGGACGGACTTCCCCAGTGCGGTGGCGTGTCCGGCGTCCTCGAATCCGACCCACAGGTCGACCCGGGGCGCCCGCGGCCCGTCGACGATCTCGGCGACCCTGATCTCGCCCTCCTCGTAGAAGGTGAGGTAGGCGGCCGAGGCGAGTTCGTCACGCAGAGCGGCGAGCGCGGGACGCACCCGGCTGAGCAGCGCCTGTCCGCGGCCCTGGGTGCGCAGCGTCTGCATCTTGTCGCCGAGGATGAATCCGCCGTCGTCGAGTTTGCGGATGTAACCGTCGTGGACGAGGGTCCGGAGCAGGTGGTACGCGGTGGCGAGGGGCAGCTCGGTCTCACGTGCGAGCTGTTTGGCGGGCGCACCGTTCTCGTGAGCGCTCACCGCCTCCAGAAGGCGGAAGGCCCGCTGGACGGAGGTGATGAGCGTGGGCCCGTCGCGAGCTCCCATGCCACCAGCGTGCGCCGAGGCCACGAGACAGGCAAGGCGTCACCGGACGCCCGTCCCATCAGGACCCCACCGCGTGACGGAAGCGTCACGACCGGTCACACCCGGCCACGACGCCATCGGAGGCGTCGGCGCCCGGCGGATCGTTACCCCCAGGCGACGCGCCCGAGGTGTCGCCACCCCGGCGGGACACGATCTCGCGCGAGGTACGCGGCCTGCCCCACCCACTGACACCGACCCCCGGCAAGGCACCCGGGACGTCGAAGCCCAGCGGGACGCCGACCCCGGGCGAGGCGCCCGGCGCACCGCACTCGGCCGACACCGGCCCCCGGGTAGCTGCCGGGGGCATCGAAGCCCAGGGGGGCCGACCCCGGGCGACGCGCCCAAGGTGTCGCCTCCCCAGCGGGACGCCGACCCCGGGCAAGGTCGGGACGCCGGTCCCGGGCAAGGTGACGGCATGCCGCACCCGGCCGACACCGGCCCCGGCCGGCTGCCCCGGGCGTCGAGGCCCAGCGGGCCGCCGACCCCAGGTGGAGAGCCCTGGGGCGCCCCGCCCGAGACCGGCGGGCTCAGGAGCCGTCGGGCTCGCGTCGGGTGAACCCGGTGCCGCCGAAGCGGCCGAGAAGACCGGCGAGCCGCGCCGTCTCCTCCTTGGTCCACGCCGGCTCGGCGAAGACCTCCTCGCCGACCCGTTCGGCGGTCACGAGCATCTCCGCCAGGCGTTCCCGGCCTGTCCCGGTCAGGGCCGCGTAGGCCACCCGCGCGTCACGGGCGTCCGGGTCCCGTCTGACCAGGCCGATCCGCTCCAGCGGTACGAGTCCGCGAGTGACACCGGACGCGGTCAGCCCCAGCGCCTCCGCCAGGTCCACCCGGCGCATACGGCCGCCCGGGGTCTCGGACAGGCGCAGGAGCATCGTGAAGTCGGCCAGGCTCACCCCGTGCAGTCCGCCGAGGCTCGCGTCGAACCGCTTCACCAGGGCAGCCTGCGCCCGCACCAGACGCAGTACCGCGTCCAGCCCTCCACTCATTGACATCTCCTTGATATCTCTTTGAGTACTCAAGTATCTGTGAAGCATAGATCCCCCTTGGCCTTCCAGGGATCAGGGGGTGTTCTGGGCGATGGTCCGCCGCTGTCGTTTGCCGAGGGGCGCCTGGGAGAGATCCTCGGCTTGGGACTTGAGCCGCTTGAAGCCGTAGCCTCGCTCGGTGAGCCAGGCCGTCGCGGCGGCCTCGGCCCGTTCGGCGGCCTCAAGGATGTCCTCCTCCGCCTCTCCCGAGTCCAGGTAGCGGAAGGTGAAGGCCGGCCGGGCGGCCACGTCGTAGCTGAGGTGTCCTTCGGAGGTGAAGGCCGCCCGCAGAACGTCGTGTTCCGGGGCGTGTGCCAGAAGTTCGGCACGCTGGTCGGCGCTGAGTCCGTCGAAGACACCGCGAACGGTGATACGAAAGGTGCGTGTGGTCATCGGACGAGCCTAACCAACGGGATCGGCCCTGTTCCACCGCGTTTCCGGTGAGCTCGTCGTCGGCGCGCACCCAGGTGAACGCGCGTAGCGGGCGGGCGGGATGCGGGGAGCCTACGAACCGGATCACGGCCGGACCGGGGTGGGGACCGACCGGGGCGACGCGGGGACGGACCGGGTGCGGGGGTGACCGCATCCGGTCCTCACGCCGCGACCGGGGCGCTCAGTGGCCGTGGTGCCGGCAGTCCCAGTGGGCCTTGACCCACACCTTGTCCCAGTGACCGGGAACGTAGACCCACTTCTTCACCCAGCCGTGGTGGTGGTGACCGTGGTGCCAGGAGTCCTGGTGGACCCACTTCTTGACCCAGTGTCCGGGCACCCACTTCTTCTCCCAGTGGCCCTTCTTCCACTCGCAGCGGTCGTGGTGACCGTGATGGTCGGGGGCCGTCACCGACGGTGTGGGCGGCGGCGCCGGGCTCGCGACGGCGGCACCGGACGTTCCCAGGGCGGCCCCTCCGGCCAGCAGCGCCGTGGCGGCCGCACCGGCGAGCAGCCGCCGGGGGCTGACGCGTGTGGTCATCGGACTCACCTCCTCGCAATGTGATGGACGTGCGCAACGGGGGCCGATGTCCATGAAGTTCGCGCCGAAGCTGACGGTACGTTTCCAGGCCCTCGATGCGCGGGACATAGGGTATTCGGAGCGACAAAAGGTACGTATGAGGATAGACCTAGGTGAGTTTTCGGTACGAGTTTTCGAGAGGGGGCGACCACGGCCCGGCGCGGGGAACGCGCAGGGCCCTCGGCTCATCCACGGGCCGGGTGGCCACGAATACACGGTGACGAGGCCCCTCCCCCGTCGCGGGACCGGTCGCCGACCGCACCGGCCCCGCGCTCGCCGAACACGACGGACGGGCCGGGCGAGAAGGAAGCAATGGACGGATTCCGTGAGCGATGCCAAGACCGGCCGGGACGGACAGGGTTCGCGACCGCACCCCTCGGCGGAGACGTGGCTGGACGCACGGCTCGAACGCGCCGCACAGGGTGACCAGGACGCGTTCGCCGATGTGTACGACACCCTCGCGCGGCCGGTCAAAGGCCTGATCTGCCGCGTACTGCGGGACGAGGCCCAGGCCGAGGAGGTGGCACAGGACGTGATGGTGGAGATCTGGCGGACCGCGGACCGCTACCGCCCCGAACTCGGCACCGCCCGGGGATGGGTCCTGACCCTCGCGCACCGGCGGGCCGTCGACCGGGTCCGGCACGTCCAGGCCAGTACGGAACGGGAGCGGCGCAGTGCCCTGCTCGCGGAGGACCGCCCCTTCGACGAGGTGGCCGAGGCCGTGGAGCGGCACGAGGAGCACGACCGCGTGCAGCGCTGTCTCGCCGACCTGGAACGCCATCAGCGCGTGCCCCTGGTGCTCGCCTACTACGAGGGCATGACCTATCTGGAGGTGGCCGCCTGCCTGGCCACCCCGGCGGGCACCGTGAAGTCCAGGATGCGCTCCGGGCTGCGGCTGCTGCGCAGATGTCTGGAGGCCGGCCGATGACGGCCGCCGAGGACCCGCATCAGCTCGTCGGCGCGTACGTCCTGCACGCCCTGCCGGCGGCCGAGGAGGCCTCCTTCGAGAACCATCTCGCCGGCTGCGCCGCGTGCCGGGACGAAGTGGCGGAGCTGTCCGAGGTCACCCTGCGGCTCGCCTCGGCCCAGGACGCGACCCCGTCCCCCGAACTGCGCCGGAACGTCCTCGAACAGATCGTCCACACGCGCCAGGAGCGTCGGCCCCCAGCCCTCCCGACTCGCCGGCGGGCCCTGCGGATGGCGCTGGCCGCCTGCCTGGCTCTCGCGGCCGCACTCGGCGGAATCGCCGTCTGGCAGCACACCCAGGCCGAGGACGCGCAGGCCGAGGTCGCCGCCACAAAGGCACAGGCGTCCGTCCTCTCCAACCTCCTGACGGCCCGGGACGTGAAGATCAGCACGCAAAAGCTGGACAACGGAGCCGACATCAGCGTCGTCGCCTCCCGTTCCCAGGGCCGGGCCGCCTTCATCGCCTCGGACCTGCCCCGCCTCGGAAACGACCAGGTCTACGAGCTCTGGTACGCCGCCGACTCCGGTGCCCTTCGCCCGGCGGGCCTGCTCACCGGCACCGGCGGCGGACAGGCCCGGCTGCTCCACGGCCCTCTGGACGACGTCAGCGCCGTGGGCATCACGACCGAACCGGCGGGTGGATCACGGCAGCCCACGAGTGAGCCGCTCGGCATCGTCACGGTGCCCGCCTGAAGCCCCCGAGCCCGCGCCGAAGACCGCGGGCACCCATCGCCGCGAACCGCATCAAAGTTGTGGGTTACCTGATTTGACGCCCCAAAACTGGATAGTTAACTTTTGATGCAATTCATTCTTGATCATCCTATGCTGATACGAGGGAGGGCTCGGGCGGCGGTCAACAGCCGGTCCTGGACCGGCGGGAAGCGGGCTTCCATGGCTGAGCGGTTCAAAAACTCGGGACTGATCGGCGAGTTGTCCGGTGAGTTCCTCGGCACGATGATTCTCATCCTGTTCGGGTGTGGCGTGGTGGCCCAAGTGGTCGCCGGCGGAGCACTCACGACGCCGCCGGGCGGTCTCGGCAACCACGACAGCATCGCGTGGGCCTGGGGCATCGGCGTCACCATGGGCATCTACGTCGCGGCACGGCTGAGCGGCGCCCACCTCAACCCCGCAGTCACCGTCGCGCTGGCCACGTTCAAGGATTTCCCGTGGCGCAAGGTGGCCCCCTACGTGGTGGCCCAGACCGTCGGCGCCTTCGTGGCGGCGATGATCGTGCGCTGGAACTACACGGAGGCACTGGCGAAGGCCGACCCCGGCCACACCATCAAGACCCAGGGCGTGTTCTCCACCCTGCCCGCCAACGGCAACCCGAACCTGCCGGTCCACGAATGGGGCGCGTTCCGCGACCAGATCATCGGCACGGCCATCCTGCTCCTGGTGATCTTCGCGGTCACCGACCTGCTCAACACCCCGCCCGGCGCGAACCTCGGCCCGTTCATCATCGGCCTGCTGGTCGTGGGCATCGGCATGGCATGGGGCACCCTCGCCGGTTACGCGATCAACCCGGCACGTGACTTCGGACCCCGTCTGGCCAGCTTCCTCACGGGATACGGAGGGGCCTGGCGAGATCAGTACGGCAACTTCTACTTCTGGGTGCCGATCCTCGGTCCGCTGATCGGCGGCGTGCTCGGCGCCGGCATCTACAAGCTCTTCGTCGGCCGGTTCCTGCCGATGGCGGAGCCCGAGCCACCGGGACAGATCCCGGCCCCCCAGGACTGACACCCGCAGCAGAGGCGGCGACCCATGGCTGACTTCGTGGGCGCGGTGGACCAGGGGACCACCAGCACCCGATTCATGATCTTCGACCACGCGGGCAACGAGGTGGCGAAGCACCAACTGGAGCACGCCCAGATCCTTCCGCGCTCCGGATGGGTCGAGCACGACCCGGTGGAGATCTGGGAACGCACCAACTCGGTGATCCAGAACGCGTTGCGGCACAAGAACCTGAGCGCCGAGGACCTGACGGCGATCGGCATCACCAACCAGCGGGAGACCACGGTCGTGTGGGACCCGCGCAACGGCCGTCCGTACTACAACGCCATCGTCTGGCAGGACACCCGCACCGATTCCATCGCCGCGGCCCTGGAGCGTTCCGGCCGGGGCGACGTCATCCGCCGCAAGGCGGGGCTGCCGCCGGCGACCTACTTCTCCGGCGGCAAGATCCAGTGGATCCTGGAGAACGTCGACGGGGTCCGCGAGGCGGCGGAGCAAGGGCACGCCCTGTTCGGCAACACCGACGCCTGGGTCCTGTGGAACCTGACCGGCGGCCCGGACGGCGGCGTCCACGCCACCGACGTGACCAACGCCAGTCGCACCATGCTCATGGACCTCGAGACCCTCGACTGGGACGACGAACTGCTGGGCTTCTTCGGGGTGCCGAGGGCCATGCTGCCCAGCATCAACCCCTCGTCCGACCCCGAGGCGTACGGCACGGCACGCACCTCCAGGCCACTGCGCGCCCCCATCCCCATCACCGGCGTGCTCGGCGACCAGCAGGCGGCCACCGTCGGGCAGGTCTGCTACGCGCCCGGCGAGGCCAAGAACACGTACGGCACCGGCAACTTCCTCGTCCTCAACACCGGTACGGAGTTGGTCCGTTCGCGGCACGGCCTGCTGACCACCGTGGCCTACCGATTCGGCGGCGAGCCCGCCGTCTACGCGCTTGAGGGCTCCATCGCGGTCACCGGGTCCGCGGTGCAGTGGCTCCGGGACCAGATGAAGATCATCACGGACGCGGCCGAGAGCGAGACACTGGCCCGCACGGTGGAGGACAACGGCGGGATGTACTTCGTCCCGGCGTTCTCCGGCCTGTTCGCCCCGTACTGGCGTTCCGACGCCCGCGGCGCGATCGTCGGACTCGCCCGGTACAACAGCAACGCCCATCTGGCCCGGGCGACGCTGGAGGCCATCTGCTACCAGAGCCGCGATGTCGTCGAGGCGATGGAGCAGGACTCCGGAGTCCATCTCGACGTCCTCAAGGTCGACGGCGGTGTGACCGCCAACGACCTGTGCATGCAGATCCAGGCCGATGTCCTCGGCGTACCCGTCAGCCGTCCCGTCGTCGCCGAGACCACCGCGCTCGGCGCCTCGTACGCGGCCGGTCTGGCCACCGGTTTCTGGCGGGACACCGACGAACTGCGCACCCACTGGCAGGAGTCCAGGCGCTGGGAGCCCCAGTGGTCGGAGGACAGGCGGCAACAGGGCTACGCGGACTGGAAGAGGGCGGTGGAGCGCACGCTGGACTGGGCGAGGGTGGAATAGCCGGGCGCCGGTCGTCCCGGTGACCTCGGTGCCGCGTTCGGCTCCCGACCCGTATCGCGTCGGGGGCCGAACGCCGCCGGGAGCGCGTTCCCGGTGTGCGGTCGCGAAGCCCCGCGGTCGCGCGCGAGGCCGCCGCGTCCCGGGTATGTTCCGGGGCATAGGCCACCGGCCGCCCATCATTCCATGTCCCGGGGCCACACGCCGAATGATCACCCCCGGTCACGCGTCCACCACCTCGGCTTCTCTATGCTCGGGGGCGAACCTTCGCATCCATGAGGAGCAGAGCAATGAGCGAAAACGTCTTCTTCGAGGTCACGGCCGACGGCCAGCCGCTGGGCCGCATCGAGTTCAAGCTCTACGACGACGTCGTCCCGGAGACCGCGCGGAACTTCCGCGAGCTCGCCACCGGCCAAAACGGTTTCGGTTACGAGGGCTCGCCGTTCCATCGCGTGATCCCGGACTTCATGCTCCAGGGCGGCGACTTCACGCGGCAGAACGGCACGGGCGGCAAGAGCATCTACGGCGAGAAGTTCGCCGATGAGAACTTCAAGCTCAAGCACACCAAGCCGGGTCTGCTGTCCATGGCCAACGCGGGCCCGAACACCAACGGCTCGCAGTTCTTCATCACCACCATCGTCACCGGCTGGCTGGACGGCAAGCACGTCGTCTTCGGCGAGGTCGTCGAGGGCATGGACGTCGTGAAGGCGATCGAGGCGCTCGGCAGCGGTTCCGGCACCACCTCCAAGAAGCTCGTCATCTCCAAGAGCGGCACCGTCTGAGCGGTCCGGCAGCCCCTTCCGGGGCCCTCCCGCGGACACGTGGCGGCGGGGGCGGCGGGTGACGCATCCGCCGCCCCCGCCGGGCGGTCCACCGCACAGGACCCCGCGGCCACCGGAACCGATCGTGCCCCACGGGTCGCGGCGCCTCGAAAGAGTTCAGCCGGATTCGTGGCCGGAACCCGTACTCCAGGGGACCGGCCCGCCCGCGAGGGGTAGCCCTCCCCGAGCACGCCGAAGCGTGCTGGGGTTGGGGGGAGCTGGCCCGCGTGAGTGGGTGGGGGCGAACACCGGGTAAACGCTTGTCAGTACGCGCGCAGCGGCGCCGAGCCGTCCGCCGGCTGCGTGCGGAAGGGGCCTACGGGCCCGCGCTGCGTGACGTGCTGCCCGCTCTCGCGGGGGTCGTCATCACCTTGTGCGCGGTCGTCGCCGGACTCGCCGTCGGTTACCGCGTGGCCGGTATCGGCGTACCCGTCGCCGCTCTGGCCGTCCTGGCCGTCGTCACCCCCGCCGCGGTGCGGCGGCACCGGCCGACGGCCCGTCGGCGCCTCGGCTTCTACACACCCGAGGAACTCGCCGAGCTGGACACCCAGGGTCTGGCCCTGGCCGTCTCCAGGATGCTGCGCCGGGACGGCTGGCGTGTGGTCCCGCCGCGCGTAACCGAGGACCGCGTCCGGGTCCGCGCGCGAAACGGTCACGGTCACCGTCTTGAGGTCGCCTTCCGGCCCGTGGCCGAGCCGCTGCCGGACGAGGACACTCCCTCGCGCTCGGGGCGTCCGGGCGGTCCCGCCCCGCCACTGCGGCTCGTGGTGCACCGCGGGGCCTTCACCCGGCGTGACGTGCAGTGGGCGCGACGCCAGGGCGGTGTCCGTCTCATCGACGGTTCGTGCCTGCGGCACTGGGCGCACGGAACCCCGCTGAACGAACTCGGCGACTCCTCCTGGAGCCCGTACGAACCCTCCTCCTGAACCCGTACGAACCTCTCCTCCCGAGCCCGTACGAACCCGTTTCCCGAGCCCGCCCGGACCGGCCCACGTCCGCATCACCCCGACCACAGCCCTCACTCCGAGCACGGGCGCAACAGCGGTTTCTTCGGCAACAGACGAGGTCAGCGGCATGTACACCGTCCGACCAGGTAGTTGAAGGAAAGCCCTTCGCGCGGGCCGACGGGCCGCATAGCGTGCGAGGACCCGAGCCGTTCCCCCACTGTCCCGCGGCCCGTGCACGCCGGGCCCGCACCTCACCAGGAGGCCGGCATGTCGTACGACAGCTCCGCCCCGCGCCCCGCGCGACCGCCGCGGGGACACCACAACTCCTTCGCCCCGCACGTCCCGGACCCCGCCGCGGCGGAACCCTTACGCGGCGGGGCAGCACCCCACGCCTGGACCGGGCACCACCGCGATCTGCGCATCCTGCGGCGCGCCTACCGCCGCCAGCGGCGCGTGACCACCTTCGCGGTGCTCGGCTGCTTCACCCTCTTCCTCGGCCTCTGCGCCGGCTCTCCCGGTCTGATGGACCGTCCCGTCGCCGGCGGCCTCTCGGCCGGCCTGGTCATCGCCCTCGGCCAGATCCCCGCCACCTGGCTCGCCGTGCTCGTCTACGAACGCACCGCCCGCCGCTACGTCGACCCACTCGCCCGCCGTGTGAACCGGAGCGTGCCGTGGGCGAGCGGCGAGCAGGGACGGAAGCGGTGAGCGGCTTCGCCGGCTCCACGCAGTCCTGGTCCCTCGTCGCCTTCTCGATCGCCGTCACGGTCACGCTGCTGCTGTGCGTTCTCACCGGCCCCGACAGTGACGACCTCGCCGAGTTCTACACGGGTTACCGCTCGCTCTCCCCGCTGCGCAACGGGCTCGCCATCGCCGGCGACTACATCTCCGCGGCGACCGTCCTGACCATCGGCGGCGTGATCGCCCTGTGCGGTTTCGACGGGGTCGTCCTGGCTCTCAGCACCCTGCTCTCGCTGCTCGTGCTGATGTTCCTGCTGGCCGAACCCCTGCGGAACACGGGCACGTTCACCATGGGCGACGTGCTGGCCCGCAGGATGCCGAGCCGCACCGTGAGGATCACGGGATGCGCGGTCACGATCGCTGCGCTCGTACCGATGATGCTCGTCCAACTCGCCAGTACAGGACAGTTGTTGGCATACATCCTCGGCTTCACGGACAGCTCCATGAAGACGGGCTGCATCGTGGGCGTCGGCACCCTGATGATCACCTACGCGGCCATCGGCGGTATGCGGGGCACCGCGTTGATCCAGCTTCTGAAGATGGTCGTGCTCCTCGGTTCCGGAATCGCCGTCGCGCTGCTGATCCTCGGCCGGTTCCACTGGAACCCCGGGGCGCTGTTCACCGCGGCCGCGCACCGCAGCGGCTCACCGGACGCGTTCCTGCACGGCGGACTCCAGTTCGCGGGAGGCCCGCACCCTCGGCTCGACATGATCAGCACCCAGTTCGCCATCGTGCTGGGCGGTGCCTGTCTACCGCATGTGACCATGCGGATGTTCACCGCGAACAGCGCCCGCCAGGTGCGGCGTTCGATGTCCTGGGCGGTGTCCTCGGTGGCGTTGTTCATGCTGGTGGCGGGCGTCATCGCCATCGGCGCGACGGCGATGATCGGCCGGTCCGGCGTCACCGCCGCCGACCCGCGCGGGCACACCGCCTATCTGCTGGGCGCACGTGCCGCGTTCGGCCCCGCGGTGTCCCGGGCGGAGACCCTGGTGTTCACCACGGTCACCACGGCGATCTTCCTCACCCTGCTCGCCTCCGTCGCCGGCATGACCCTCGCCTGCGCCAACTCGCTCGCCCACGACGTCTTCGCGGGTCGCGGCACCGCCATGTCGGCCCAGCGCGAGACGGCCTTCGCACGCGGCTCCGCCCTGGTCGTCGGCGCACCCGTGATCGCCCTCGCGGTCCTCGTCCAGGACCGGAGTCTTCAGCCGCTGGCCACGATGTCCTTCTGCGTGGGCGCCTCGGCGATCGCCCCGGCCCTGGTCTACAGCCTCTTCTGGCGCCGCTACACCCGCGCCGGTCTGCTGAGCACGCTCATCGGCGGCACGCTCGCCGTCCTGGTGCTGATGCCGGGCACCAGACTGGTGTCCGGCTCCCCGACGTCCGCCTTTCCCGCCGCCGACTTCAACTGGTTCCCGTTCACCACCACGGGGCTGGTGTCCATCCCGCTCGGCTTCGCGTTCGGCTGGCTCGGCAGCATGCTGTCCGGACGCCGCGCGGCGGACCGGGAACGCGGGGTGTACGAGAGCGTCGAGAGCCTGATCCTCGCGGGGCCGCGGCCCAGGGACCGGTGAGGGTCGCGAGCCGCGGCCGAGGGAGCGGTGACAGGCGCGAGCCGCGGCCGAGGGAGCGGTGACAGGCGCGAGCCGCGGCCGAGGGAGCGGTGAGAGCCGCGGGACCGCCGCCGCCCTCACCGGGGAGTCGCCCACGGTCCGACCTGTGCCGTCACCGGTTCAGGAGCCGTCGACCACGATCTCGCGCTTGAGGATCTTGCCGGTGGGTCCCTTGGGCAGCTCGGCCGCGATCGTGACGAGGCGCGGGTACTTGTACGCCGCGACCCGCTCCTTGGCGTGCGCCCGGATCTCCTCGGACGTGGCCTCGACGCCGGGCCTGAGCGCGACCACGGCCGCGACCTCCTCACCATGCAAAGGATGCGGCACGCCCACGACGGCGGCCTCGGCGACGGCGGGGTGCTCGTACAGCACCTCCTCGATCTCGCGCGGATAGACGTTGTAGCCGCCGCGGATGATCATGTCCTTCTTGCGGTCGACGATGAAGTAGAAGCCGTCCTCGTCGACGCGGGCCAGATCACCGCTGTGGAACCATCCGTCGCGGACCGCGTCCGCGGTGGCGTCCGGGCGGTTCCAGTACCCGGTCATGACGTTCTCGCCGCGGATGGCGATCTCGCCCACCTCTCCGGGCGCGGCCGTGCCGCCGTCCTCGGCGACGAGCCGCATCTCGACCCCGCGGATCGGGAGGCCGATCGAGCCCGCCTTGCGCGGACGGTCCGGGTGGTTGAACGCGGCGACCGGTGACGTCTCGGACAGCCCGTAGCCCTCGAGGACGGCCGCGTCGAAGCGCCTCTCGAATCCGTGCAGGACCTCGACCGGAAGCGCGGCCCCGCCGGAGACGGCCAGGCGTACCAGCCCGGCGTCGAAGCCGTCGGGGAGTTCGGCGTGCAGCAGCGCCGCGTACATGGTCGGCACGCCGAGGAAGACGGTGACCTTGTCCCGGGCGATGATCTCCAGCGCGCCGCGCGGGTCGAACCGGGGCAGCAGGGTCAGCGTGGCTCCGGTCGCGACGGCCACGTTGAGCGCGCAGGTCTGGCCGAAGGCGTGGAAGAGGGGCAGGCCGCCGAAGAGTACGTCGTCCGGTCCGACCCGGAGGAGGGTCTCGGCCGTGGTGAGCGTGTTGCTCGCCAGGTTCCGGTGGGAGAGTTCGGCGCCCTTGGGCGTTCCGGTGGTGCCGGAGGTGTAGAGGATGAGGGCGGGATCCTCGTCGGCCCGGTCCGGTGTGTCGCGCAGGGGTTCGTGGCCGCGCAGCAGGGCGTCGAAGGCCTGGGGGTCGGTCACCAGGCACTCGGTGCCCGTCTCGGCGGCGGCCTTCGTCACCTCGTCGGCGAACAGCGGGAACACCAGCGCGAAGCGCGCTCCGCAGTCGCGCAGGGTGAAGGCGACCTCGCGGGCCTTGAGCAGCGGGTTCATCGGGACGACGACACCGCCGGCCCGCAGGATGCCGTAATAGAGGACAGGGAACAGCGGGACGTTGGGCATCGTCAGCGCGACACGGTCGCCCGGCTGGACGCCGCGGTCCCTCAGCAGCGCGGCCACCCGCGCGCTCGCGTCGTCGAGTTCGGCGTAGGTGAGCGTGTGGTCGTCGTGGCGGACGGCGACGTTCTCGCCGTGGGCCGCGACGGTGGCGGCCAGAAGGGTGACGAGGTTGGTCATGCCGTGGATCTCCTTGCGTTCGTCGCGCGGGTCGCGGCGGTGCCGCGCGGTCGGATCACATCGCGAAGCGTGACCCAGCGGTGTGCGTCCTGGCTACCGGGCCCCGGCGGGAAGGCCCGCCAGAGCCACAGCGGGTGGCGTCGGTGTTCCGGCGGTCCATGATCCTTGAACGCCGTATGCGCGTGCATCACTCGGTGGGTATGGAGCAGAAGCAGGTCCGGCCCGGCAGGTGAACGGCGTCATGCTAGGTTCCTCGACCACCGCCGCGCTTGTCATGGCGGGACAGGAGACTTGGCTTTTCGGGACATCCCTGGAGCGTGCCCATGAGACCGCTGGTCCGCACCGCCGCCCTGAGCGGCTATGTCGAGCTGTGCCGCTCCCTGGACATCGATCCGCAGGCGCTGCTGAAGCGGGTGGGTCTGGACACCGCCGCCCTCACCGTCCAGGACCGGTGGATCTCCGGCACGGCGGCCGTCCAGGTGCTGGAGCTGTCGGCCGCCGAGTCGGGCCACGAGGACTTCGGGGTGCGGCTGGCGGAGTTCCGCCGCTTCTCCACTCTCGGCCCCATCAGCCTCGTGGTCCGCGAGGAACCGGACGTGCGCAGCGCGCTGGAACTCCTGATCCGCCATCAGTACATGTACAACGAGGTGCTGCACACCCGGCTGTCCGAGGGCGACGGACTGGCCACGCTGAAGGTCGACCTGCGGCTCGGCGAGGCGATGGAGTCCCGGCAGGCGACGGAGCTGGCCGTCGCCGCCTTCCACCGCATCCTGAGCGACTTCCTGCATGCCCGCTGGCAACCGCTGTCCGTGTGGTTCCGGCACTCCGCGCCGGCCGACACCTCGGCGCACCGGCACGCGTTCGGGCCCATCGTCCAGTTCGACCGCGAGATCGACGGGATCGTCTTCTACGCGGACGACCTGGACGCCCCCAACGCCATGGCGGACCCGCTGATGCGCGAGTACGCCCGTCAGTACTTCGACGCGATCGCCGTACCGAAGGACACCACGGCCGCGGACCGGGTGCGTGAACTGATCGAGGTCCTGCTGCCGACCGGGCGCTGTTCGATCGAGCAGGTGGCGCGCGGCCTCGGCGTCGACCGGCGCACGGTGCACCGTCATCTGGCCGCGTCGGGCGAGACGTTCTCCTCGCTCCTCAACGTCACCCGACGCCATCTCGCGGAGCAGTTCGTGGCGAACCCCCGGCGGTCGCTGACGGAGATCTCCGACCTGCTGGGGTTCTCGTCGCTGAGCGGGTTCTCCCGGTGGTTCCGCGAGCAGTTCGGGTGCAGCCCGCGAGCGTGGCGCGGGAGCAAGACTCCTTAGCGGCCCCCGCCCCGCCGACGGGACCAACTCCCCTGCCGGTACTGCCGTGACGGGCGGGGCGGCTGTACGGGCCACACGGTGGTCTCTTCGCGTGCCGCCCCACCGATGTCCCCAAATGACAAATCATCTGTCCCCTGACGACAAGCACGTCCCTGGACTCGGCCCTACCTTTGCACCACCGCACAGCACAACGCGGTCGGCTGTCGGAGGGAGCCGAACCACTCCCCCGGGCTCCCTCCGGACCGGCCGATCGCAGCGGGCCGCCTCGCGCCCGCTGTCACCGGTGACCCGCATCGATCCCCGCCGGACGTCCCAGGCCCGCGCAGCACGCGGCGATGCCCCCGGCGAGTGATCACCGATCCGACGAAGGAGACGGACCGTGCATTTCCACGACGACTCGCTCTTCCCCGAGAACCAGGAAAAACTCGTCATCCAGGCCGCCCCCTACGGGCCCGAATGGCTTCCCGGCGACGCCGACGACCTTCCCCTGACGATGGACGAGCACGTGCAGGCGGCCGTCGACTGCCACAACGCCGGTGCCACCGTTCTCCACATCCACGTCCGCGAGCTCGACGGCAAGGGCTCCAAGCGCCTGTCCATGTTCAACGAGCTGATAGGACGACTGCGCGAGGCCGTGCCGGACATGGTCCTGCAGATCGGCGGGTCGATCTCCTTCGCCCCGGAGGGCGAGGGCTCCGAGGCCAAGTGGCTCGATTTCGACAGCCGTCACATGCTCGCCGACCTGGACCCGAAGCCGGACCAGGTCACTATCGCGATCAACACCAGCCAGATGAACATCGTCGAGATCATGACCGACGACGATCTGGAAGGGACCTCGATCGCCAAGCCCGACTATTACAAGGCCTATCGGGACATGTACCTGGAGGCCGGCCCGGACTTCTACCTTGAGCACCTCAAGCGGCTGGGCGAGAACGGTATCCAGCCGCACTTCCAGCTCGCCACCCTGGCCCAGCTCGAAACCGTGGAGCGACTCGTCCGGTCCGGCGTCCACACCGGCCCGCTGGTCCTCAACTACGTCGCGATCGGCGGCGGTTTCGCCGGCCGTCACCCCGCCGACCTGATCGAGTTCGTCCGTCGCGTCCCCGACGGCGCCGTCCTCACCATCGAGAGCTCCATGCGTGCCGTGGCACCCATGAACGCGATCGGCATCGCGCTCGGCGTGCACGTCCGGGTGGGCAACGAGGACAACCTGTGGCGCCGCAAGGGCGAGCGCATGTCCAGCGTCGAGCAGGTCGAGCAGATGGTGCAGCTCTCCCAGGCGCTCGGCCGCGACATCGCGACCGGCGCCGAGGCCCGGAAGATCTACAAGATCGGCGAGACCTACTCGGGCACCGACGAGACCCTCGCCCGGCTCGGGATGGTGCCGAACCGTCGTCCGGGACAGCGCGGCTTCATGCTGCGCGACGCCTGACCCCACCGCTCCCCACCGCGCCGGGTCCGCGCCGGGTCCGCATGCGCGGACACGGCCCGGCCGCGGAGCCCGCCGGCCCACGGGGACGGACCCAGGGCGCCCGTCCGGCTGCCGGCACCGGCCGGCCCGGCGACCCGCCCTGGGCGGCGATCCGCCGTGGCCGCCGTCGCCGCGCCACGGGGCCGCCGGGGCCAGACCCCCCGGTTCCGGCGGTCCCTTCCTCCTCCTCTCCCCCCGACCACCACCCGACACGAACAACGGAGCGCCCCCGTGGCCCACGCCATTCGATTCAAGGAGACCGGCGGTCCCGAGGTCCTGCGCCGGGAGGAGGTCGTCGTCGGCGACCCCGGCCCCGGCGAGGTCCGGATCCGCCACCACGCCGTCGGACTCAACTTCGCCGACACCTACTTCCGCACCGGGCTCTACCCCGCGCCGCTGCCCGCCGGGCTCGGTGTCGAGGGGGCGGGCGTGGTCGAGGCGGTCGGCGCGGGTGTCACCGGGTTCACGGAGGGCGACCGGGTCACGTACACCGGAAGTCCGCTCGGCGCCTACAGCACCGAACGTGTCATGCCCGTCGGCTCCTTGATCCGGCTGCCGGACGGCATCGGGTTCGAGACCGCCGCGGCGATGACCATGCGCGGTCTGACCTCCGCGTACCTGCTCCGCAGGATCCACCCCCTCGCGACGGGTGACTCGATCCTGCTCACGGCCGCGGCGGGCGGCGTCGGCCTCATCGTCTGCCAGTGGGCCAAGCTGCTCGGGCTGAACGTCATCGGCACCGTGTCCACCGAGGAGAAGGCCGAACTGGCCCGGGCGCACGGCTGCGACCACGTCATCCACCATCAGCGCGAGAACGTGGCCGAGCGGGTGCGCGAACTCACCGACGGCGCCGGGGTCCCGGTGGTCTTCGACAGCGTCGGCAAGACCACGTACGCCTCCTCGCTCGCCTCGCTGCGACGCCGCGGCCTGCTCGTCTGCTTCGGCACCGCCTCCGGACCCGTCCCGCCCATCGACGCCATGCAACTCGCCGTCCAGGGCTCCCTGTTCGTCACCCGGCCCGCCCTGGCCGACTACATCGCCGACCCCGCGGAGCGGGCCGAGCTCGCCGGTGAACTCTTCGAGCACGTCATCTCGGGCCGCATCCGCATCCAGGTCAACCAGCGCTACGCCCTTGAGGACGCCGCCCGGGCGCACCGCGACCTGGAAGCCGGCCGGACCACCGGATCGTCCGTCTTCGTCCTCTGATCCCCTGCGTTCGCCGCAGTCGACACCACTCCCCATCCGCACACTCACCGCAGTCGACTCCACCTCGCTTCGCAGCACTTCCCCTCGGTCAACTCCACTGCCTCCAGGAGGAAGCACCATGGAACACACGCTCGCTCCGCCCGAGGACGCGCCGGTCCGCGCCCACCACCGCGGCTCGATCCGGGTCGAACCGCTGACCTGCTCGATCGGCGCGGAACTGTCCGGTGTGAACCTCGGCGATGCCGCGCGCGACGACGACCTCTTCGCCGAGATCAAGTCCCTGCTGCTCCAGTACAAGGTGCTGTTCCTGCGCGACCAGGACCTCACCCGCGCCGAACACGTCGCGTTCGCCGAGCGGTTCGGCGCGCTGGAGGACCACCCGGTGGCCGGCAGCGACCCCGAACATCCCGGCCTGGTGCGGATCTACAAGGACCTGGACAGTCCTGCCGAGCACTACGAGAACGCCCTGCACACCGACGGCACGTGGCGCGAGAACCCGGCCATGGGCGCCGTACTGAGGTGTATCGAGGGTCCCCCCGTCGGCGGGGACACGATCTGGGTCAACATGGCGGAGGCCTACCGCCGGCTGCCCGAGGACATCCGCACCAAGATCCGTGGACTGCGCGCCCGGCACAGCATCGAGGCGACGTTCGGCGCCGTCATGCCGCAGGAGAAGCGGCAGGCCCTCAAGGCGCGGTTCCCGGACGCGGAGCACCCGGTCGTGCGCGTCCACCCGGAGACCGGCGAGGAGATCCTCTTCGTCAACGCGTTCACCACGCACTTCGTCAACTACCACACGCCCGGGAACGTGCGGTTCGGACAGGACTTCGCGCCCGGCGCGAGCCTCCTGCTCACCTACCTGATCGCCCAGGCCGCGATCCCGGAGTACCAGGTGCGCTGGCGCTGGACCCCGAACAGCTTCGCCATCTGGGACAACCGCTCCACCCAGCACTACGCCGTACAGGACTACTGGCCCGCCGTCCGCCGCATGGAGCGCGCGGGAATCGTCGGCGACAGACCCTTCTGACCCCCGTCTTTTCCAACAGCGCGTGAGGTGATGACAATGGAGTTGCACCCCCCTGCCGAAGCCATCCCCGGGACGGACCCGACCGTCCCGACCGTCTCGTCCGCATCGTCCGTCTCGTCCGGATGGCCCGTGCCCCGACGTTATGCCTGGGTGGTCTTCGCCCTCAGTTTCGGCCTGCTGCTGTCCGACTACATGTCCCGGCAGGTCCTCAACGCCGTCTTCCCGGACCTCAAGAGCGAATGGCTGCTCTCGGACGCCAGGCTCGGCACACTCAGCAGCGTCGTCGCCCTCATGGTCGGCCTGCTCACCTTCCCCATGTCCCTCATCGCCGACCGCTGGGGCCGGGTGAGGAGTCTGCTCCTCGCCGCGGTGATGTGGAGCGTGGCGACCCTCGGCTGCGCGCTCTCCGCGAACTACGACCAGATGTTCGTCGGCCGCCTCTTCGTGGGCGTCGGCGAGGCGGCGTACGGAAGTGTCGGCATCGCCGTCGTCCTGAGCATCTTCCCGATCGGGCTGCGCGCCACCCTCTCCGGTGCCTTCATCGCGGGCGGGGCCTTCGGCTCGGTCCTCGGCGTCTCGATCGGCGGCGCCGTCGCCGAACACCTCGGCTGGCGCTGGGCGTTCGGCGTCATGGGTGTCTTCGGCCTGGCGCTGGCCGCGGTCTACGGTCTCGTCGTCACCGAGAAGAGGCTGAGACCGGAGGCCGGTTCCACCGGGGCCGAGCCCGATCCGGGGCCGCGCGGCCGGCTGCGCCTGCTGCTGCCCCGGCTGTTCTCCTCCGTCTCGGTGATCAGCGCCTACGTGGGCAGCGGTCTCCAACTGTCCATCGCCGCGTCCCTGATGGTCTGGCTGCCCAGCTACTTCAACCGCTACTACGACCTGCCCACGGCGAAGGCGGGCGCGACGGCCGGCGTCTTCATCCTCGTGATCGGTATCGGAATGATCGGCGGCGGCATCGTCTCCGACCGCATCAGCCGTGCGTTCCCCATCCGTAAGTGGGCGGTCGCCATCGGGTGCAGCCTCGGATCGCTCGCCCTGCTCACGACCGCGTTCCGACTGCCGACCGGGCCGCTCCAGCTCATGGTGCTGGCGGCCGGAGCCCTGCTGTCGGCCGGCACGGCCGGTCCCGCGACCGCCATGGTGGCCAACCTGACTCCCGCGGCCATCTCCGCGACGGCGTTCGCCACCCTGACCTTCGCCAACAGCCTGCTCGGACTGGCTCCCGGCCCCGCCGTCACGGGCGCGCTAGCCGACCACGTGGGGCTGCTCGGCGCCCTCCGGATCGTCCCGCTCGGGGCGCTCGCCGCCACCGCCGCGTTCCTGATCGGCCGTCACTTCTACGAGCGTGATCTGCGCCGTCTGACGAGCGGCTCCGCCCTGGAGTCGCAAGCGGAGCCGGAGGACGCGGTGGTGACCGCGTGAGCGCCGGAACCGACCCGGTCACCGGGAGCACGAGTCCGGCGGCCGTGACCACGGACCCTGCGGCCGAGACGACCGATCGTGTGTCCGTGAGACCCGATCCGGTGATCGTGATCGTCCCGGGGCTGCGCGAGCATGTCGCGGACCACTGGCAGACCCTGCTCGCGGACCGGCTGACCGAGGCGGGGCGCACCGTACGCACGGTCCCGCCGCTCACCGAGGACGGTCTGAGCCGCGAGGCCCGTGTCGCGGCGCTCGACAAGGTGATCTCGGAGACCGAGGGCCCCGTCGTGCTCGTCGCGCACAGCGCCGGCGTGATCACCACGGTCCACTGGGCCCAGGGACACCCGGCCCGGGTACGCGGAGCGCTGCTCGCGACACCGCCGGACTTCGACACCCCGCTGCCCGAGGGCTATCCGACCCCGGACGTGCTCCACGAGAACGGCTGGACGCCGGTGCCCCGGACCCCGCTGCCCTTCCCCAGCATCGTCGCGGCCAGCGCGAACGACCCTCTCGGCACGGCCGAGCGGGTCGCCGCTCTGGCCCGCGACTGGGGCGGCGCCCTGGTCGAACTCGGCGAGGTCGGCCATCTCAACCCCGCGTCCGGCCACGGCCCGTGGCCGCGCGCGGAAGAACTGCTCCGCGACGTGGAAACCGGCTGAACGGCCGCGTCCAGCCCGGAAAGGCACCCGATGAACACCGATTCCGACCTGCTGTGGTCCCCCGGTCGCCGCGAGGCGGAGGACTCCGGCGTCGCGCGCTTCATGGCCTGGGTGGGCGAGGTACGGGGGCTCCCCTTCTCCGACTACGCCGAACTGTGGCGGTGGAGCTCCACCGACCTCGCGGGATTCTGGTCGGCGGTGTGGGAGTTCTACGGGCTGGACGCGGTCTCCGACTACGACGAGGTCCTGGCCGACGCGTCGATGCCGGGAGCCGACTGGTTCCCCGGCGCCCGGCTGAACTTCGCCGAACGCTGCCTGGCCCGGGCCACGGACGCCCGCCCTGCGCTCGTGAGCCTGACCGAGGACGGCACACCCGAGGAAACCTCCTGGCACGAACTGCGCCGGCAGGTCGCCGATGTCGCGGCGGCGCTGCGCGGCATGCGCGTCGAGTCCGGCGACTGTGTGGCCGGGTACCTCCCCAACCTCCGCCAGACCGTGGTGGCGCTGCTCGCCACGGCCGCCGTCGGCGCCGTGTGGACGGCCTGCTCCCCGGACTTCGGAACGCCCGCCGTGCTCGCCCGGCTCCGCCAGGCACGGCCGAAGGTCCTGGTCGCGGCCGACGGATACCGCTACGGCGGCAAGACGTACGACAGGCGCCCGCAGGTCGCCGAACTCGTGGACGGGCTGCCCACCGTCCGCCACGTCCTCGCCGTCGACAGCCTGTTCACCGTCCCTGCCGAACCGTGGTGCGGGCGGCCCGGCGTCGAGCAGCACGCCTGGTCGGAGCTGCCGTCGGCGGACGGTGAGCCGGAGTTCGCCGAGGTGCCCTTCGACCACCCGTTGTGGATCCTCTGGTCGTCCGGAACGACCGGGATACCGAAGGGGATCGTCCAGGGGCACGGCGGCATCGTGGTCGAACTGCTCAAGGCACTGGGCCTGGGCATCGACCTGCGCGCCGACGACCGCTATCTCTTCATCACCTCCACGAGCTGGATGGTGTGGAACTTCCTGGTCGGCGGGCTGCTGCACGGCAGCACCGTCATCCTGTACGACGGCAGCCCGACGTATCCCGGCCTCGACGGCGTCTGGGAGATCGCCGAACGGACCGGCGCGACCGTGCTCGGCCTGGGTGCCGCATATCTCACCGCGGCGGAGAAGGCGGACGCCCGTCCCGCGGACACGTTCGGGCTGGGCCGGCTGCGGACCGTCCTGCAGACCGGATCAACCCTGCCGCCCGGCACCTGGCGGTGGGTCCACGACCGGCTGACACCCGGAGTGCGGCTCCAGTCCATCTGCGGCGGTACGGACGTCTGCTCGGTCCTCGCCGGAAGCACCCCGCTGCTGCCCGTCCGTGTCGGCCGCATCCAGGCGCCCGCCCTCGGCGTCGCCCTGGCCTCCTGGGACCCCGAGGGACGCCCGCTGACCGGTGAACAGGGCGAGCTGGTGGTGACCGCGCCGATGCCCTCCATGCCTCTCCGCTTCGTCGGCGACCCGGACGGCGCCCGCTACCGGGCCGGCTACTTCGACACCTACCCCGGCATCTGGCGGCACGGCGACTGGGTCACCATCGACACCGATCTGTCGGTCGTCGTCGCGGGCCGCTCCGACTCCACCCTGAACCGCTCCGGCGTACGTATGGGTTCCGCCGACATCTACGCCGTGGTCGACCAGCTCCCCGAGATTGCCGACAGTCTCGTCATCGGTGTCGAACAACCCGACGGCTCCTACTTCATGCCGCTGTTCGTCGTGCCCGCCGAGGGCACCCCGCTCGACGACGGTCTGCGCCGGCACGTCGCCGCGGCCATCAGGAGCCGACTGTCCCCGCGCCATGTGCCCGACGTGATCGTGCAGGTCCCCGCCGTCCCGCGCACCCTCACCGGCAAGAAGCTCGAAGTCCCGGTCAAACGCGTCCTCCAGGGCGCCCGCCCCGGCGAGGTCAGCAGCGAAGGGTCGATCACCCACCCGGAGATGCTGGCGTGGTTCGCGGAGTTCGCCGTCACCCGGGCACCGGGCGCAGGGCGTCAATCGTGATCAACGACCGTCCAATGACGATCAATTAGCTGTCCCCCGATGCGCCTTTCGACGCTCCTTCCGTCAGTCCCGAAACAACCCGGCTGACCCCGGCGGGCGGTCCGTAGGGTCCGGGTCACCGGCCGGTCGGGAACTCCTCCGTCCGCGCGGTGACCCGAAGGAGACATCGGTATGGCAAATGTGGAGATCTCCCTCAAGGAGACGATGACGTCGATCGAGGGCGCGCTGGGCGTCGCCCTCGTCGACTACACGAGCGGCATGGCGCTGGGCACACTGGGGGGCGGCAAGGACCTCGACCTGAACGTCGCCGCGGCCGGCAACACCGACGTGGTCCGGGCCAAGGTACGCACGATGGAGCATCTCGGGCTCAAGAGCAAGATCGAGGACGTACTCATCACGCTCGAGAACCAGTACCACGTGATCCGGCCCCTCACGGGCCGCAACGGCAACGGACTGTTCCTGTACCTCGTGCTCAACAAGGGGACGTCCAACCTGGCCATGGCCCGCCACCAGCTCGCACGCATCGAAGCCGAACTAGAGGTGTAGACAGCCACGTTCTCCGCGCCTTCGCATGCCCACGACTTGAAGACTTCTTCATTTAGGTACATCCAGATGGAGTCAATCTCGTGGGTGTGCGGAGGTGGAGCCGCCAGGATCGGTCCTTCGGGCACCGTTCGCGGCGCGCGCGGACAGCCACCGCACCAGCCGGAGAAACAGCCCGTCCCAGGCGGCAGGGAGCGAACGATTTTGAACAGGCAGGTTCCCCTCTACCAGGCCAAGGCCGAGTTCTTCCGCATGCTCGGACACCCTGTGCGCATCCGCGTCCTGGAGCTGCTGCAGAGCGGCCCCGTCTCGGTGCGCGACCTGCTCAGCGAGATCGAGGTCGAACCGTCCAACCTCTCGCAGCAACTGGCCGTACTGCGCCGCTCGGGCATCGTCGTGTCCATCCGCGAGGGTTCGACCGTCAGTTACGCGCTCGCGGGCGGCGATGTCGCCGAACTGCTGCGCGCCGCCCGCCGCATCCTCACCGAACTGCTGGCCGGGCAGACCGAGTTGCTGGCCGAGCTCCGCCAGGCCGACGTCGAGACGGGTCTGCCGCCCGGTCCCCGCGAACCGGACCTCGTCGTCACCCGTTCCGCGCGGCCCTCACCCGCGGGCCGCGGACACTGACGCACCCGCACCCCGGCTGACGCCCCGACGCACCCCGACGCGCCCGGAACCGCCACGGGGCGGGTCCTCAGACCCAGCCCCGGCGCGCGGCGTGGCCGAGCGCGAGGGCGGGAGGCGCCCTCACGAAGACGGCGACCGCGCCCTCGGCCGTCTGCGGGGTGCCTGCCCCGAGGAAGCCGTCGGGAGGGCATTGTCAGTGGTGGCAGGCAGGATGGCGGGTATGACAACACCTGTTGCAGTGATCGTGGATGCCGTCGCCTACGCGCAGGCGGTCGAGGACGCGCTGAAGGCGTCGGCCGCCTACTACGAGGGCGGCACGTCCATGCTCGACGACGACGCGTACGACCGGCTGGTGCGCGGCATCGCCGCGTGGGAGGCCGCCCATCCCGAGCAGGTGCTGCCCGACTCGCCGACCGGGAAGGTCGCGGGCGGCGCCGTCGAGGGGGACGTCCCGCACACGGTGCCGATGCTGAGCCTGGACAACGTCTTCTCCTCCGAGGAGTTCATCGCCTGGACGGCGTCGCTGGCCCGGCGGACCGGTCACGAGGTGGAGCGGTACAGCATCGAGCCGAAGCTCGACGGCTTGGCCATCGCGGCGCGGTATCAGGAGGGCCGCCTCACCCGCCTCATCACCCGCGGGGACGGCACCGCCGGTGAGGACGTGTCGCACGCGATCGGGACGATCGAGGGCCTGCCCGGCGAGCTCGCCGAGCCGCTCACCCTGGAGGCGCGCGGCGAAGTCCTCATGACGACCGCACAGTTCGAGCACGCCAACGAGGTACGCACGGCGCACGGCGGGCAGCCGTTCGCGAACCCGCGCAACGCCGCGGCCGGCACGCTGCGCGCCAAGGACCGCGCCTACACCGTTCCGATGACCTTCTTCGGCTACGGCCTGCTGCCGGTGCCCGGCACCGAGGCCGCCACGGCCGCCCGGCTCGACGAGCTCGCGCACAGCGAGCTCATGGCCCGGGCGGCAGAGCTGGGCGTGAACACCACCGTGAGCACGGCCGTCCCCGGCATCACCGCCGCGACCGCCGAGCAGGTCCTGGCGCGCGTCCAGGAGATCGGGGCACTGCGCGCCGAGCTGCCGTTCGGGATCGACGGGATCGTCGTCAAGGCCGATCTGGCCGCCGACCAGCGGGCCGCCGGGTCCGGTACACGGGCACCGCGCTGGGCGATCGCGTACAAGCTCCCGGCCGTCGAGAAGATCACCCGGCTGCTGGCGGTCGAGTGGAACGTGGGCCGCACCGGCATCGTCGCGCCGCGTGCGGTGCTGGAGCCGGTCGAGATCGACGGCTCGACCATCACGTACGCCACCCTGCACAACCCGGCGGACATCACGCGTCGCGATCTGCGGCTGGGCGACCATGTGATGGTCCACCGCGCCGGGGACGTCATCCCCCGCGTCGAGGCTCCCGTCGCCCATCTGCGCACCGGCGAGGAACAGCCCATCCTCTTCCCCGAGACGTGCCCGAACTGCGGGTCCGCCATCGACACCAGCGAGCAGCGGTGGCGCTGCGAGCAGGGCCGCAACTGCCATCTGGTCGCCGCGCTCTCGTACGCGGCGGGCCGCGACCAGCTCGACATCGAGGGTCTCGGTCACACGCGGGTCGTCCAGCTCGTCGAGAGCGGTCTGGTCGCCGATCTCGCCGGTCTGTTCGACCTGACCCGCGAGCAGCTCCTCGGCCTGGACCGGATGGGGGAGACCAGCACCGACAACCTCCTCGCGGCGATCGAGACGGCCAAGGGCAGACCGCTGTCCCGGGTGCTGTGCGCGCTCGGTGTCCGCGGCACCGGCCGTTCCATGTCCCGGCGCATCGCCCGGTATTTCGCGACCATGGAGCACATACGCGCGGCGGACGCGGAAGCGATGCAGCGGGTGGAGGGCATCGGCACGGAGAAGGCCCCCTCGATCGTCGCGGAGCTGGCCGAACTGGCCCCGCTGATCGACAAGCTCGCCGCCGCCGGGGTCAACATGACCGAGCCCGGCGCCACCCCGCCCGCCGCGCCCGGCGAGGACGGCCCGGACGCGGAGGAGGCCGAGACGGCCGGCGGGCCGCTGGCCGGGATGACGGTGGTGGTCACCGGTGCGATGACCGGGGCCCTGGAGCAGCTCAGCCGCAACCAGATGAACGAGCTCATCGAGCGCGCCGGCGGCCGTTCCTCCTCCAGCGTGTCGAAGAAGACGACCCTGGTCGTCGCCGGCGAGGGTGCCGGATCCAAGCGCGCCAAGGCCGAGAGCCTCGGGGTCAGGCTCGCGGCGCCGGAGGAGTTCGCCGAGCTCGTCGCCGACTACCTCGCCTGATCGCTCCGCGCGCGCGGTACGCCGACCCGCCGGGCCAGCACCTGGCCCGGCCGGCTCCCGGACAGGAATCGCTCGGTGGGGGTGAATCCCTGGCGCTCGTAGAACGCGACCAGTTCGCCCCCGCCGCCCGCCCAGCAGTCGACCCGCAGCAGCTCGACGCCGGACCGCCGTGTCTCCTCGGCGGCGTGGGCGAGGAGCGCGGCCCCGATGCCGCTGCCGGCGTGCCGTCGGTCGGACACCAGCAGCCGGACGTACCGCTCGGGTTCCCCGGCGGGCTCGATCGGCATCCGCGGGCTGGGCCCGGTGTCGAGGACCATGGCGCCGACGGGTGTTCCGTCGGCTTCGGCGACGAAGGGCGCGTTCTCGGTCATGTACCGCAGGACGCGCTCCGTCCCGCCCGCTGTCGCCGAGTACGGGGTCGTGCCCCACTGCTCGGTGTTGCCCCGGGCGTTCATCCAGACCACCGCTCCGTCGAGCATGTCCAGAACGACCTGCGCGTCGGCCGGGCCGCCGGGCCTGATCCGTATCGCCGGTGAGAGCTCCCGCTCGGTCTCGATCATGACCGAAAGCCTAGGGCGTGTCCGCGACGTCTCACCGGCCCGGGCCGCGCCCGGCACGCCTCAGGCACACGAAGCGGCCCGGCCGCGCCTGCCGCGCCCTAGGCACATGACGGGCACAGCCCCCGGTACGTGACCTCGACGGCGGCCACGGTGAAACCGAAGCGTTCCGTCGCGGGAAGGTCGGCCAGCGGGTTGCCGGTGGGATGGACGTCACGGACGGTGCCGCAGGCGGAACACACCAGATGCTGGTGCGGGCGGTGCGCGTTGGGGTCGTAGCGCTTGGCGCGGCCGTCGGTGGTGACCTCGATCACCTCGCCGAGCGAGACCAGCTCCCCCAGGGCGTTGTAGACGGTCGCCCGGGAGATCTCGGGCAGCCGTTCGGCCGCGCGGGCATGCACCTCGTCGGCCGTGAGATGCACATGATCGCCGTCGAGGACCTCCGCAACGACGCGTCGCTGGGAAGTCATCCGCCAGCCACGCCCTCGCAGTCGCTCCAGCAGGTCACTCATATCGGTTCACCTTTTCAGGATCGGTGGGAACCCGCAGTTTATCGGTGTGCATCCTGGGTCCGATCGAATATGGGTCTGGTGTCCTTCTTGACTTGGACTCTGTCCATCGTAGGATCGGTTTTGGCACTGGCCAAGGGACAAGAACACTTCGGCACGAGCAGGAGAGACACAGATGTCGGGACCACCGCCGTGGAACCACGCGGCGCCGGCCTGCGCGTGACGGCCGCCGTGACACGCAGCCCGGGAAGCTCCCGGAGCCCGGGACCGCCCCGGCGACGACGTGATCGCCGCCACGGCGGGCGACCCTGCGCCGCACCTCCCCGCACGTGGCACACAGCCCTCCGTCCGCTCACCGTGGCGGGATGCGTACCCCGTATCGGACCGGTCCAGCCGGTCCGCCGCGAGCCGCGTACGGCACCCCCGCCTCCGGCCGCGCGACAGATCGCCCCCTTTGCGCGTTATCGTCCGAAAACAACGGCCTCTCCGTCGGCTCTGCCGAAGGTTCCGGGGCCGACCGCCGGGGCCCCGCCCCGGCAGTTCCCCCCACCCGTAGTCGCTGAGCACCGAGATCGGCCCATCCGGAAGGATTCCCATGTCTGAGAACCACGACGCGATCGTCACCGACGCGAAAACGGAGGGGGCGGGCGGCTGCCCGGTCGCACACGGCCGCGCTCCGCACCCGACCCAGGGCGGTGGAAACCGCCAGTGGTGGCCGGAACGTCTCAACCTGAAGATCCTTGCCAAGAACCCCGCCGTGGCCAACCCGCTCGGCGAGGACTTCGACTACGCCACGGCCTTCGAGTCCCTCGACCTCGCCGCGGTGAAGCACGACATCGCCGAGGTGCTCACGACCTCGCAGGACTGGTGGCCCGCCGACTTCGGCAACTACGGCCCCTTCATGATCCGTATGGCCTGGCACAGCGCGGGCACCTACCGCATCAGCGACGGCCGCGGCGGCGCCGGTGCCGGTCAGCAGCGCTTCGCCCCCCTCAACAGCTGGCCGGACAATGTCAACCTGGACAAGGCCCGCCGGCTGCTGTGGCCCGTCAAGAAGAAGTACGGCCAGAGCCTCTCCTGGGCCGACCTCATGATCCTCACCGGTAACGTCGCCCTGGAGCAGATGGGCTTCGACACCTTCGGCTTCGCCGGCGGCCGCGTGGACGTGTGGGAGTCCGAGGAGGACGTGTACTGGGGCCCGGAGACCACCTGGCTCGACGACGAGCGCTACACGGGCGACCGTGACCTGGAGAACCCGCTCGGCGCCGTCCAGATGGGTCTCATCTACGTCAACCCCGAGGGCCCGAACGGCAACCCGGACCCGATCGCGGCGGCCCGCGACATCCGTGAGACGTTCCGCCGGATGGCGATGAACGACGAGGAGACGGTCGCCCTGATCGCGGGCGGTCACACCTTCGGCAAGACCCACGGCGCCGGTCCGTCGGAGAGCGTCGGCGACGACCCCGAGGCCGCCCCGCTCGAGGCGCAGGGCCTGGGCTGGAAGAGCACGTACGGCAGCGGCAAGGGCGGCGACGCCATCACCTCCGGTCTGGAGGTCACCTGGACCACCGCACCCACCCAGTGGGACAACGGCTTCTTCGACATCCTCTTCGGCTACGAGTGGGAGCTGACCCAGAGCCCCGCGGGCGCCAACCAGTGGAAGCCGAAGGACGGCGCGGGCGAGGGCACCGTCCCGGCCGCCCACGACCCGGCGAAGAAGATCGCTCCCTCGATGCTCACGACCGACCTGTCGCTGCGCTTCGACCCTGTCTACGAGCCGATCTCCCGCCGCTTCCACGAGAACCCCGCCGAGTTCGCGGACGCCTTCGCGCGGGCCTGGTACAAGCTGACCCACCGTGACATGGGCCCGAAGTCCCTCTACCTCGGCCCGGAGGTCCCCGAGGAGACCCTGCTGTGGCAGGACCCGCTGCCGGAGGCGGAGGGCGAGGTCATCGGCGCCGAGGACATCAGCGCCCTCAAGGCGAAGATCCTCGGCTCGGACCTGACGGTCGCGCAGCTCGTCTTCACCGCGTGGGCGTCGGCCTCGACGTTCCGCGGCAGCGACAAGCGCGGCGGCGCCAACGGCGGCCGCATCCGTCTGGAGCCGCAGCGCGGCTGGGAGGCCAACGACCCCGACACGCTGGCCACGGTGCTGCGCACGCTGGAGGGCGTCCAGCGGGACTTCAACTCCGGTGCCCGGCACGTCTCGCTGGCCGACCTGATCGTCCTCGGTGGCGTCGCCGCGGTCGAGAAGGCCGCCCAGGACGCCGGTCACGACATCCAGGTGCCCTTCACCCCCGGCCGCGTCGACGCGACGGACGAGCACACCGACGCGGAGTCCTTCGCCGCGCTGGAGCCCACCTCGGACGGTTTCCGCAACTACCTCGGCAAGGGCAACCGGCTTCCGGCCGAGTACCTGCTGCTCGACCGCGCCAACCTGCTGACCCTGAGCGCGCCGGAGCTCACCGTCCTCGTCGGCGGTCTGCGTGCCCTGGGCGCCACCCACGGCCAGTCCTCGCACGGTGTCCTCACCGCGACCCCCGGACAGCTCACCAACGACTTCTTCGTCAACCTGCTCGACCTGGGCACGACGTGGAAGGCGACCTCCGAGGACGCGACCACCTTCGAGGGCCGCGACGACGCCACCGGCGAGGTCAAGTGGACCGGCACGCGTGCCGACCTCGTCTTCGGCTCGAACTCCGAGCTGCGCGCGCTCGCCGAGGTCTACGCGAGCGACGACGCCCGGGCGAAGTTCGTGAAGGACTTCGTCGCCGCCTGGGACAAGGTCATGAACCTGGACCGGTTCGACCTCGTCTGAGGTCGGGCGGCGCCTGACGCCGCCTGACACGGCCTGACGTACGGGCCGGCCCCCGCCGGGGGCCGGCCCGTACGCGTTCCCCGGCCCGCGTCCACCGCGGCTTCCACGGCCGCGCGCCCGTCACGTCGCCGCGGGTGGTGGCGTTCTAGGCTGAACGCCATGAGCGCACACTTTGACGTGGTGGTCCTGGGCGCCGGCCCGGGAGGATATGTCGCGGCGATCCGGGCCGCCCAGCTCGGACTCAGCACGGCGATCATCGAGGAGAAGTACTGGGGCGGTGTGTGCCTCAACGTGGGGTGCATCCCGTCGAAGGCGCTGCTGCGCAACGCGGAGCTCGCCCACATCTTCAACCAGGAGGCCAAGACCTTCGGTATCCAGGTGAACGGCGAGGTGAGCTTCGACTACGGCGCCGCCTTCACCCGCAGTCGCAAGGTGGCGGACGGACGGGTCAAGGGCGTCCACTACCTGATGAAGAAGAACAAGATCACCCAGTACACCGGCCGCGGTACCTTCCGCGACGACCACACGCTCGACGTCGCCCTGACCGACGGCGGCTCGGAGACCGTCACCTTCGGCAACTGCGTCATCGCCGCGGGCGCCACCACCAAGCTGCTCCCCGGAACCTCGCTGAGCGAGCGTGTGGTGACGTACGAGGAGCAGATCCTCTCGGACACCCTCCCCGACAGCATCGTCATCGCGGGCGCCGGCGCCATCGGCGTGGAGTTCGCCTACGTGCTCCACAACTACGGCGTCCAGGTCACCCTCGTCGAATTCCTCGACCGGATCGTCCCGTTGGAGGACGAGGAGGTCTCCGCCGAACTGGCCCGCCGCTACAAGCGGCTCGGCATCAACGTGCTGACCTCCACCCGCGTCGAGGCGATCGACGACTCGGGGGGCTCGGTCAGGGTCATGGTGACCACGGGCGGGCAGCGGCAGACGCTCGAGGCCGGCAAGGTGCTCCAGGCGATCGGGTTCCAGCCGCGCGTACAGGGCTACGGCCTGGAGAACACCGGTGTGAAGCTCACCGACCGCGGTGCGATCGACATCGACGGCCGCTGCCGTACGAGCGTGCCGCACATCTACGCCATCGGGGACGTGACGGCGAAGCTCATGCTCGCCCACGCGGCGGAGTCGATGGGCATCGTGGCGGCCGAGACGATCGGCGACGCGGAGACGATGGAGCTCGACTACGTCATGATCCCGCGGGCGACCTACTGTCAGCCCCAGATCGCCAGTTTCGGCTGGACCGAGGCGCAGGCGCGCGAGCGGGGCTTCGACGTGAAGGTGGCGAAGTTCCCGTTCACGGCGAACGCGAAGGCCCACGGCCTCGGCGACCCTGCCGGATTCGTCAAGATCCTCAGCGACGCGCGCTACGGCGAACTCCTCGGCGCCCACCTGATCGGCCCCGAAGTCACTGAACTGCTACCGGAGTTGACGCTCGCCCAACAGTGGGACCTGACGGTCCACGAGGTCGCCCGCAACGTACACGGCCACCCGACACTCGGAGAGGCGGTCAAGGAGGCCGTTCACGGGCTGGCCGGCCACATGATCAACATGTGACGCGCGACAATCACCCGCATGAACGACGGATCGAACGACACCGAGAGCCGGCTGATCGGGATCGAGCGGCTCCTGGAGTCCGGCGAGCGTGAAGTGGCCCCCGCCTGGCGGAGGGTGACGCACGGCGAGCCACGCTGGGCGGTGACCGCCGCGATCCTGGCGGCGGTCACCCTCCAGCTCAAACTGCCGGAGCGGCTGACCCTCCTGCCCTTCGGCGTGCTGCCGGCCCTTGAAGTGGTCCTGCTGATGGGCCTCGTCGCCGCCAACCCCCGCCGGGTGGAGCCCCGGAACAAGCGGCTGCGGTCGCTCGGCCTCGCCCTCATCGGACTGATCAGCCTGGCCAACGGCTGGGCGGCGGCCGCGCTGGTTCGGGGCCTCGCGCACGGCGCCGAGGGGTCGAACGCCGCGAAGCTGCTGCTGACCGGCGGCAACATATGGCTCACCAACGTCATCGTGTTCGCCCTGTGGTACTGGGAGTTGGACCGCGGCGGACCGGCGAACCGGATGATGGGCCGTCGCCAGTACGCGGACTTCCTCTTCGTCCAGATGCAGAGCCCCGAATCCGCGCCGCCGGACTGGGAGCCGGCGTTCCTGGACTACCTGTACCTCTCCTTCACCAACTCCGCCGCCTTCAGCCCGACCGACGTGATGCCGCTGTCCCGCTGGGCCAAGATGCTGATGATGCTCCAGTCCACCGTCTCCCTGATGACCGTGGTGCTGGTGGTGGCCCGCGCCGTCAACATCCTGAAGTGATCGTGCCCCGCTCCCGCCGGAGGGCCTCCGCTCGACCCACCGCCGACGCGGTCCACGCGGTTCACCGCCGTCCACCCAGCGGACACACGGACAACAAGATGCGCACTGCATCTACTGTGCGGAACGCGACGACCGATCGAAGGGAGACCGGACATGGCCGAGGTACGGACCGAGTCGGACGCGGGCGGCCCGGGGACGGTGGTCGCCCTCCGCGACGTGAGCGTCCACCGTCACACGAACCGCCAGGTGATCCTCTCGGAGGTCGACTGGACGGTACGGGCCGGTGAGCACTGGGCCCTGCTCGGTGCCAACGGCGCGGGCAAGACGACCCTGCTGCGCCTCCTCGGCGCGCTGATGCATCCGACGACCGGGAGCGTCGAGGTGCTCGGCTGCCGGCTCGGCCGGGTCGACATGCGCGAACTGCGGGCCCGCATCGGCCATGTGAGCACGGCCCAGCGCGTACCGCAGGACCTCGACGCCCACGGCGTCGTCCTGACGGGCCACACCGGGACCGTACAGCCGCTGTGGCGGAAGTACGACGCAGAGGTACGCCGGCGTGGTCACGAACTGCTCGCCGAACTGGACATCAAGGAGCTGGCCGACCGGCCGTACGGGGTCTGCTCGGGCGGGCAGCGGGCCCGCGTCCTGATCGCCAGGGCGCTGATGGCCGAGCCGGCCCTGCTGCTGCTCGACGAGCCGTTCAACGCCCTGGACCTGCCGTCCCGCGAGGACCTTGTCGAGGCCATGCAGCGGCTGGCCGAGAGCCGTCCGGAACTGGCCACCGTGACGGTCACCCACCACCTGGAGGAGCTGGCCCCGGCCGTCGGTCACACGCTGCTCCTGCGCGAGGGGCGCGTCCTGGCGCAGGGGCCCGTCGAGGACACCCTGACCGATTCCCGGATGACCGACTGCTTCGGCCGGCAGATCACCGTGGTCCGGCACGGCGGGCGATGGGCGGCCTATTCCGGCTCTCACCAGGGTAGTTGACAGCGGTACGAAGCAACTCGCGGCGCGGGAAAGGAAAGTGACGGGCGCCATGGCCGCCCAGTGAGTACGGACAGCGCGTGCGGGCCGCCCCCGGTGAAGTCCCCCGATGCGGGCCCAACCGCACGGCGGGGCGCACCAGTTGATGGAGTGTGCCCTGTACGCGCCCCCGTCCGTACGGCGAAAATGCGCCTGTCGACGGTCTTTTTCGCCAAGACACCGAGTACCCCGCCGCCAAGTCACCAGGAAAGCAGGTCGGCTGTCGTGCTGTTGCGTCTGCCCACGTCCGTGTCCGAAGCACAGGAGTACCTGACCCAAGGGGCGGTGCCCATCGGCGGCGCCACACTGGTGTGGGCCACCTGGCAACGGGACGGGTTCCCCGACCACGCCATGTCGCTGCGCGACCTCCCCGAGGCCAACACCATCGAGCCCGAGGCCCTGGGTGCGGCCGTGGTGCTGAATCGCATCGACGACCGCGTACCGGAGGTGCTGCGCCGGGCGGCCTCCACCGTGGGGACCGGCGCGGTACGCCGGACGGCCACGGTGGGCGGCAACATCGTGGGCAGCACGCTGCGTTGTCTGCTGCCAGCGGCCCTCGTCCTGGACGCCCGGGCGATGATCCTGGAGCCGGAGGGTGTCACCGAGACCGATCTGGCCGAGGTGCTCGCCAAGCGTCATCTGCTCCTGAGCCTGCGCTGGCGCACACCGGTCGCCAGCAACTACGTCAAGGCCGCGGCCGAGCCGGGCGGACCGTCGCCGCTCGTCGTCGCCGCCGCCCTGCACGCGGGCGACAACGACAGCGACAGCGACGGGACTCTCCTTCGCGTCGCGGTCCGCTCCGAGGACGAGGTGTTCAGCGAGAACGCCGTGTGGCGGGGCGACAGTGACGCGACGCTGCGCGCGCTGCGGGACGGCTCGCTCGGCCGGCTCCCGGCCCCGGCATGGGAACTTGTCGGCCGTCAGGTGACCGGCCTGCTGGCACGCCCCGCCGACCAGTAGGGCCGTCTGACGATTCCCGCCTGCCGGGCGGCGCCACACACTCCGTAGGACCTGCTTCCCGGGCCCGGGCACTGGGCGACCGGGAATTCAACAGGCGGCGAGGGGTGGCACGGATCCGGGGACGTGGGTGTCGCCGCGCTCGTCCCCGGCGGTCCGCCGTCCCGGTCCCCCCGGCCCGCTGACCGGTGTCTCCGCCCGACCCGGCTCAGGGGGCCGCGTACGGACGCGGCCCCCGGGCACCGGCCACCGGGGGAACCCCTAATTCATCAACGTGGAAATCGCAGGGCCGACTCCCGACTCTGGGTCCAGGCACCGGGAACCTCCCGGACCGCTCGGACGAAGGACGGAGCCCATGCCCTCCACCCGCACCCCTGCCGCCGGTCCAGCACCGGCCGTACGACACAACCTGGTTCTGGTGGTCACCTGTGTCGCCCTCGGCACGGTGGTCGCCGCCATGGCATCGCTCAATGTGGCGCTTCCCGATCTCGCCCGTGAGACCCATGCCACGCAGACGCAGTTGTCCTGGATCATCGACGCCTACAGCCTGGTCTTCGCGTCGCTGCTGCTGCCTGCCGGCGCCCTGGGCGACCGTTTCGGCCGCAGGCGGGCCCTGATCGCGGGGCTGACGATCTTCGGCGCCGGGTCCGCCGCCGCCGCGCTGACGACCGAGCCGTCGGCACTCATCGCGCTGCGGGGCGTCCTCGGCGTCGGTGCGGCGCTGGTCATGCCGGCCACGCTGTCGACCATCACCACCACGTTCCCGCGCGCCCAGCGGGCACGGGCGGTGAGCGTCTGGGCGGCGGTCGCCGGAGCCAGCGCGCTGGTGGGACTGTTCGCCTCCGGGGCCCTGCTGGAGGGCTGGTCGTGGCGCTCGGTGTTCCTGCTGAACGTCACTCTGGCCCTGGTGGCCCTGGTCGGAACGCTGCTGTTCGTGCCCGAGTCCGCGGAGGCGAAGCAGCCCAGGCTCGACGTCGGGGGCGCCCTGCTGGCCGTGGCCGGTCTGGTGGCGCTCGTCTACTCGGTCATCGAGGCGCCGACCCGAGGGTGGGCCGACCCGGTCACGCTCGCCGGGATCGGGCTGGGTCTGGCCGTGCTGGCCGGGTTCGTCCGCTTCGAGCTGCGCCGCGAGAACCCGCTGCTCGACCCCCGGCTGTTCCGCAACCGCCACTTCGCCGCGGGCTCGCTGTCGATCATGCTTCAGTTCTTCGTGTTCTTCGGCTTCATCTTCGTGATGATGCAGTACCTGCAACTGGTCCGCGGCGACAGCGCCTTGATGGCCGCGACCGCCATGCTGCCGATGGCCGTGACCATGGTTCCGGTCTCCCGCGCCGCCCCGGTGCTGGTCGGCCGGTTCGGTTTCCGGGGACCCTGGGTCGCCGGTCTCGTCGGTGTCGCGGCGGGCATGGGGATCCTCTCCCTCCTCGACGCGTCGAGCCCGTACTGGCTGATCGCCGCGGGGCTCGTGCCGCTGGGCGCGGGGATGGGTCTGGCCATGACACCGGCCACGACCTCCATCACGGACGCCCTGCCTCGCTCGCTGCAGAACGTCGGTTCGGCCATGAACGACCTGGCGCGGGAGCTCGGCGGTGCCCTGGGGATCGCCGTCCTCGGCAGCCTGCTCAGCGCCGCCTACCGCGACCACCTGAGCCTGCCCGGTCTGCCGCAGCAGGTGGCGGACGCGGCCCGTTCCTCGCTGGCCGCGGCCCACGCCATCGGCGGCCCGGTCTCCGGCCGGGCGACGACCGCCTTCGTCGACGGCATGCACCTGGCACTGCTCGGTGCCTCGGCGGCCGCCGTCCTGGCCGCCGTCGCCGTCGCGGCCCTGCTGCGGTCCGCCCCGCGGCCGGAGGCGTCCGCCGAGGCCCACGAGGTCCCGGACACTCCCGGCGCACAGGAGCAGCCCTCGTACCTCTGAGCTGCCCCGCCGTACCGAAGCTCGCTGCCCCGCCGTACCGAAGACCGGTGCCCCGCCCCGTGCGGGGCACCGGTCTTTCGTGCCTCGCGGCACCCACGGGACGAGCGGAACGGCTCGACGGGCCGACGGGCGCGACACCGGCCTCCGGGTCCCCGCCCGTCGGGACCGCGCCGATCGGCGCGTCAGGGGCGCGGCGCCGGTCGCCCCGTGGGCCGGGTGTCCCGTGCGGGGCGTCCGGGGCCGCGCAGGGCCTGCCGAAGTTGCGGGCTCACGAGGTGGACCAGCTCGTCGGTCGTCATGGAGGCGATCGGCTCCAGGCGCAGCAGATAGCGGGTGGCGATCAGCCCGGCGATCACCGTGGTGAACGCGGTGGCGCGCTGCCGGGCGTCCCGTCCGGGCACGAGGGTCGCGATCCGGTCGACGATCTCGCGTTCGAGCGCCTCCTTCACCAGTGCGCCGAGGGAGTCGTCGTCGATCGCGGTCTTCATCATCGCGAGCAGGGGCGGGCCCGTCACGGGATGGTCCCAGACGGCGACGACCTGGCGGACGACCCGTTCGGGAAACGTGGCGAGGTCCCCTTCCCGCACGACCCGGGCGAGGAGTTCGGCCGGGTTCGCGCCCAGCGCCAGCGCGGCGCCGAACAGCCCCTTCTTCGACCCGAAGTAGTAGCTGATCAGAGCGAGATCGACCTCGGCCTCGGCGGCGACGGACCGAAGGGTCACCGCGTGATAACCGTCCTCGAGGAAGCGGCGCCGGGCGACCTCCAGGATCGCGGCCCTGGTGTCCGGGCTTCCCGGCCTGCGACCGCGCTGCGCACCGGGTTTATTCATCACGGACGAATTCTACGGGGCCGACCGACGCGGTCGCTGGGCGTCCCGATGCGTCACCCTGTGTACCGATGTCGACCGCTTCTTACGAAATGGCATCGTTCATCCGAATGAGTGGTACATCACACACCGAGGCCGTAGCGTCGAGCCAGAGCCGACACATTGACGGCCATACGAAAGAGCGTCCCGCACGGAGCTGATATGCGCACAAACTCGATCCGGACCGCGTTCACCATCTGCGCGGCAGCGGCGCTCACAGCGGTCACGGGTACCGCTTCCGCCATCCCCGCGACCTCGCACGCGGCCCCGCACACCGCGCGGCAGCGCCAGGCGTCTCCCGTACTCGTGGACTGCTTCTGGCATCCGGATGTGCGCCCCGCCGAGTTCATCCTGGCCTGCGGCGACGGCAACAGCCGCCTCGTCTCGCTCCACTGGTCGCAGTGGAACCAGGACTCCGCGGTGGCCCGGGGCGTGAACATGGTGAACGACTGCAAGCCGTACTGCGCGGCGGGCAAGTTCCACTCGTACCCGGTCGTCGTCCGACTGGACCACCCGCAGCAGTGGAAGAAGAACCCGCATCTGCGGCACTACACGCAGATGACACTCACCTACACCCAGAACCACCCGGACGGCTACGCGCAGAAGGTCAGCTACCCGTTGTGGAACTGACGCCGGTCCCTCGCGGACCCGGCATCGCGCGCGGGGGCCCCGCCCGAGGCCGCTCCAAGGGGTCACCCGAGTACCGGTGCCCGCGCCGGACTCGCCGACGGCGAACACCGTATGGAACCCCGTAGCCACGGAAACAGGTACAAAATGGGGCACGTGGGTATCCGGCGCATGTCAGTGGACCGTCTCGTGGAACAACCGTCGGGCCGCGGTCTGGTGGCGATCCCGCTCGCGTTGATCGTCGTGATCACCGTGGTGGACATCCGCTCCCCCACCGACGTCCACCTGGGACCCCTGCTCGTCATCGCGCCGACCCTCACGGCCTCGCTCGCGGGCCCCGGGCTGACAGCTCTGGTCGGCCTCCTGGCGGTCGTCGCCCAGGTGATCGTCGCCATCCTGCACGGCGGAATCGGCACCACCAATCACATCGCCCAGCTCATCGCCCTGGTGGTGCTCTCCGCCCTGGTCGTGCTCGTGTGTCATGTACGGGAGCGACGCGCCCAGGAGTTGGTGCGGGCGCGCTCCGTGGCCGAGACCGCGCAACGGGTGCTGCTGCGGCCGCCACCGCGCCGGATCGGTCCGCTGCGCGTGGCCTGGCTGTATCTGGCCGCCGACGACGACACGCAGATCGGCGGCGACCTGTTCGCGGTCACCCGGGCCGCCGACGCGTCCACCCGCGTCATCATCGGGGACGTCCGGGGCAAGGGGCTGGCCGCCATCGGCGAGGCCTCGGTGGTGCTGGGCGCCTTCCGCGAGGGCGCCCACCGCTACGACAGCCTGCCCGAACTGACGGCGGCCCTGGAGGTGAGCGTGTGCCGGGACCTGGACGAGGTGGCCGACACCGAACACGACCCGGGCGAACACTTCGTCACGGCCCTCGTTCTCGACATCCCCGACGACAGCACGCGGGTCGAAATGATCAACTGCGGTCATCCGCCGCCGCTGATCCTGCGTGATCACCAGGTGAGCGTCCTGCACGCACGGCACCCCGTGCCCCCGCTGGGCATGTGCGAGCTGCCCGCCTCCAGCCACCACACCGATCCGTTCACCTTCGAGGCCGGCGACTTCCTGCTGCTGTACACCGACGGCGTGATCGAGGCCCGCTCACCGGACGGCACCTTCTACCCCCTGGCCGAGCGGGTCTCCGGCTTCACCGCCTCCAACCCCGACGTCCTGCTGCGCCAGATCCACGACGACCTCGTCCGGCACATCGGCGACCAGCCCGGCGACGACGCCGCCTTCCTGGTCATCGAACGCGTCGCCGCGCACCACCTCCGCCTCGCCCACCGCCCCCTGGACGGCCATCACCGGCTTCCCACCGACGGATCGCCCCCTCCCGCACAACGCTGAGACACCGGCGCCGGGGCAAGCGGCCCGCTCCTCACGCGCGTGCCCGGTGGCGAGGCCGGGCGCCCCGGGGCCACGATGGAGGGAGATCGACTCGACGCAGGGGCACACCCAGGGAGGCTCCCGTGGCCCACGCCTTCGGAACCGACGTCGTGGTGGCGGGTGCGGGCCCCGTGGGTCTCACCGCGGCCGCGGAACTGCGCCGACGCGGGGTCCGCTGCCGTATCGTCGACCGGCTTCCGGAGCGGCTCCCGTACGCGAAGGCGGTGGGCATCCAGCCGCGCACGCTGGAGATCTGGGACCACATGGGGCTTACCCGCACCGTCCTGGAGGCGGCGGCACCGATGTACGGGCAGCTCGCCTACGTCAACGGCACCGAGCAGGCCCGGATCGACTTCGCCCTGCCGCCGGAGGTGCCGTACGGCTTCGCCGCCCTGCCGCAGTACGAGACCGAACGCATCATCGAGGAACATCTCGCACGGTTCGGGACCGGGATCGAACGGGACACGGAACTGGTCTCGTTCAGCCAGGACGCCGACGGCGTGACCGTAACCCTGAGGTCGGCGTCCGGAACCGAGGAAGAGGTCAGGGCGCGCTATCTGGTGGGCTGCGACGGCGCGCACAGCGTCGTGCGCAAGACGCTGGGTCTCACCTTCGAGGGAAGCGCGTTCCCCGAGGAGTACATGCTCGGGGATGTGGAGGTTGACTGGGACATGCCGCCCGGCTACGGCGTCCGCGCCATGCACCACGACGGCGACGGCGAGGTGGACGACATCCTGGTGTGCATCCCGCTGCCCGGCGACAACCGGTACCGGACCTCGATGAAGGTCCCGCCCGAACTCTCCGCCGCGGCGGGGAACGACGGGCCGGGCGGTCCGGCCGACGGCATCGCCCACGGCCTGGACGGCAGGATCGCACCCGCGCTCCCGGACATCCAGGCGGTGCTGGACCGGATGTCCCCCCGGCCCGCGACCGCCTCCCGCCTGCGCTGGTCCTCGGTCTTCCGCATCAGCCACCGGATCGTCGACCGCTACGGCGACGGCCGCGTCTTCGTCGCGGGCGACGCGGCGCACATCCACCCCCCGACCGGTGCCCAGGGCATGAACACGGGTATCCAGGACGCCTGGAACCTGGCCTGGAAACTCGCCCTCGCCATCGAGGGCGGCGCGCACCACGAACTGGCGGCCAGTTACGACGCCGAGCGGCGGCCCGTCGGCGAGGAGGTCGTCGCGCGCACGGTCCGCCACGCGGCGCACGGCGTCCAGGCCGACCCGGACGACCCGGGGACCGTGATGCTGCGCGAGGCACAGCTCCTCGTCGGCTACCGCGGCAGCCCTCTCGTGGGCCCGGCCTCCGAAGGCCCCGGCCCCCGGCCGGGCGACCGCGCACCCGACTGCACCGGCCTCAGGGCGCACATCGCCGCCTTCCCGCTGCGTCTGTACGACCTCATGCGCGATCGCGGACACGTGCTGGTCGTGTACGGGGATGGCGAACAGGGCTCCCAACTCGCCGATGTGGCGGGCGAGTTTTCCGGAGGGCGGGTCGGCACCTGTCTGATCCGGCCCGCCGGGAGCGCCCCGGACACCTCCGGCCCGCCGGCGTACGTCGACGCGCTCGGCGAGTTCGCCCGTCTCTACGGGGTCTCCGACGCGGTGACCGCCTTCCTGGTCCGCCCGGACGGATACATCGGCGCCCGCCTCTGCCCGCCGACGGCGGCGGAGCTGACAGCCCACCTGGCCCGCACCTTCGCCCCGGCCGACTCCGGCACCCGGTAACGGCGTCGGCGTCCTTCGGCCTCGACGGGCGGGCTCAGTCCATCAGTTGGGCCGCGAGAGTCGCACCGAGCTCCCAGCAGGCCTCGATGTCGGCCTTGCCCGGCTCGCCGGTCACCTTCACCGCCTCGGCCGCACGGCGCCAACCGAGGCCCGTCGTCACGGACTCGATGCCGCGCACCGCCCCCGTGACGTCGTTCCCGCCGTGCACGTAGTAGCCGAAGGGCCGCGCGGCCGTCGCGTCCAGGCACGGGTAGTAGACCTGGTCGAAGAAATGCTTCAGCGCGCCCGACATGTAGCCGAGGTTGGCCGGGGTGCCGAGCACATAGCCGTCGGCGGCCAGCACGTCCGAGGCGGTCGCCTCCAGCGCCGCCCGCCGCACCACCTGGACGCCCTCGATCTCGGGCGCCGTCGCGCCGGAGAGCACGGCTTCGAACATGGCCTGGCAGTTGGGCGAGGGCGTGTGATGCACGATCAGCAGAGTAGGCACACCCCGCACCCTGCCGCGCCGCCCGGCGCCACCGCAAGCACCACGGGCCGCGCCGACGGCCGACTGCCCTCCGGGCGCCGGAAGATCCGCGCTCCGGCACCGTCCGTCACGTGCCACGCACATGCCACGCACGTGCCGGAAAGCGGGGTTCCGCCCGGCTGCACGATCGGGCCCGCGGTGCAAGGCTGGAACCAATCCGGAGCCGCTGAAGCCCGGCTGTTTCGGCACACCTCGACCGAAGGGTGATCCGATGACCAGCCGCAAGAAGAGCGACGGCCGGCACACCTCCGGGGCCGGAGCAGCCGCTCCCGCCGCCCGATCCGGGTCCGCCGGGGTCGGGCAGGACGTGGACGGGCTGGTCGCTCGCGGCCTGGAGGCGCTGGAGGAGTACGCCGACTACACCCAGGAACAGATCGACCACATAGTGAAGAAGGCCAGTCTGGCCGCGCTCGCCGAGCACACCCGGCTCGCCATGATGGCGGTCGAGGAGACCGGGCGCGGCGTCTTCGAGGACAAGGCCGTCAAGAACATCTTCGCCTGCGAGAACATCACCCACTCGATGAAGGGCGTGAAGACCGTCGGGGTGATCCGCCGCGACGACATCGACGGGATCGTGGAGATCGCCGAACCGGTCGGCGTGATCGCGGGAGTCACCCCCGTCACGAACCCCACGTCCACCACCGTCTTCAAGGCCCTGATGGCGCTGAAGACCCGCAACCCGATCATCTTCGGCTTCCACCCGGCCGCGCAGAACTGCTCCGCCGAGGCCGCCCGGATCGTCCGGGACGCGGCCGTGCGCGCCGGAGCCCCCGCCCACTGCGTGCAGTGGATCGAGCGGCCTTCCAAGGAGGCCACCAGCGCCCTGATGAACCATCCCGGGGTGGCGTCGATCCTGGCCACGGGCGGCAACGCGATGGTCCGGGCCGCCTACAGTTGCGGTAAGCCCGCACTGGGCGTCGGGGCCGGCAACGTGCCCGCGTACATAGAGAAGAGCGCCCGGATACGGCGTGCGGTCAACGACGTGGTGCTCTCCAAGACCTACGACTACGGCATGGTGTGCGCCTCCGAACAGGCCGTGATCCTCGACCGGGAGATCCGCGACGAGGCCATAGGCGAGTTCCGCAAACTCAAGGCGTACACGGTCAACGACCACGAGAAGGCGCTGCTGGAGGCGTACCTGTTCGGTGTCGGCGCCGAACAGCAGGGCGGACGCGACTGCGCGGGCGCCCAGTTGAACGCCGACATCGTGGGGCAGAGCGCGGTCGCCATCGCCGGGGGCGCCGGATTCGAGGTGCCCGAGGACACCTCGGTGCTCCTGGTCGAGGTCTCCGAGGTCGGCGTCGAGGAGCCGATGACCCGGGAGAAGCTCTGCCCGGTGCTGGCCGTGCTGACGGTGGACAGCCGGGCCGACGGTGTGCGACGGGCCACGGAGATGGTGGAGTTCAACGGTCTGGGCCACTCGGCCGCCGTACACACCGAGGACCCGGCCTTCGCCGAGGAGTACGGACATGCGGTCAAGGCCTGCCGGGTGATCTGGAACGCGCCCACCTCGCAGGGCGGAATCGGTGACGTCTACAACGCGTTCATGCCGTCCCTGACGCTGGGCTGCGGCTCGTACGGCAGCAACTCGGTCTCCGGGAACGTCACCGCGCTGAACCTGATCAACATCAAGCGGATCGGGCGGCGGAACAACAACATGCAGTGGTTCAAGATCCCCTCGAAGATCTACTTCGAGCGGGACTCCATCAAGTACCTCGCCGACATGCGCCGCGGCAGCCGGGTCGTCGTCGTCACCGACAGGACCATGGTGGAGATCGGCCACCTGGAGCGGATCCGCACCGTGCTGCGGCGCCGCGGCGAGCCCACCGAGGTCCGGGTCATCGACAACGTCGAGCCCAACCCGAGTATCGACACCGTGCGCGCCGGCGCCGAGATGATGCGCCACTTCGAGCCGGACACCATCATCGCCCTCGGCGGCGGTTCACCGATGGACGCGGCCAAGGTGATGTGGCTGATGTACGAGCACCCGGCGGTCGAGTTCGGGGACCTGAAGGAGAAGTTCTTCGACATCCGCAAGCGCGCGTTCACGTTCCCCGACCTGGGCGAGAAGGCCGACCTGGTGTGTATCCCGACCACCTCGGGCACCGGCAGCGAGGTCACCCCGTTCGCCGTCATCACCGACACCGCCACCGGGCAGAAGTACCCGCTGGCCGACTACGCGCTGACGCCGAGCGTCGCCATCTGCGACCCGGCGCTCACGCTCGACCTGCCCAGGGCCATCACCGCGGACTCCGGCTTCGACGCGCTCACGCACTGTCTGGAGACCTACGTCTCGGTGTACGCCAACGACTTCACCGACGGGCTGGCGCTCCAGGGCGTCCGACTGATCTTCGACAACCTCGAACAGGCCGTGCTGAACGGGCCGAACGACCCCGTGGCCCGGGAACGCATGCACAACGCGGGCACCATCGCCGGCATGGCCTTCGGCTCGGCGTTCCTCGGCGTGGTGCACGCCATGGCGCACACCCTGGGCGCGACCTTCCACGTCGCCCACGGCCGCACCAACGCGCTGCTGCTGCCGCACGTCGTCCGCTACAACGGGTCGGCGCCCACCAAGGTCACCAGTTGGCCGAAGTACCACGAGTACATCGCCCCCGAGCGCTACCAGGACGTCGCCCGGATGCTGAACCTGCCGGCCGACACCCCGGAGGAGGGTGTGGAGTCCCTGGCCCACGCGCTGGAGGAACTGCGCGAGAAGGTCGGCATCCCGCGGTCGTTCAAGGACGCCGGGGTCGACGAGGCGGCCTTCCTGGACGCCCTGCCCGAGCAGGCGATGAACGCCTACGAGGACCAGTGCGCGCCCGCCAACCCGAGGCTGCCGATGCTGGCCGACATGCAGGAACTGATGCGCCGCGCCTACTACGGCGACCCGGTGTGAGCCCCCGCGGACAGCGCGGGAACGACAAGACCCCGACCCACCGAGAAGGAGTCGTGCACCGATGACCACGCAGCAGCAGCGGTCCGTTCGCAGCGCATGGGACGGCTTCCGCGGAGGTCTGTGGCGGGACGAGATCAACGTACGGGACTTCATCCAGCAGAACTACACCCCGTACGAGGGTGACAGCTCCTTCCTGGCCGGTCCCACCGAGCGCACGACGGCCGTGTGGAAGAAGATCACCGATCTGTTCCCGGACGAGCGCGCCAAGGGCGTCCTGGACGTGTCGTACGACGTCCCGTCCAGCATCACCGCCCACCCGCCGGGCTACATCGACCAGGACACGGAGCTGATCGTCGGTCTCCAGACCGACGCCCCCCTGAAGCGGGCGATCATGCCCTTCGGCGGCTGGCGAATGGTGGCCGGGGCGCTGCAGACCTACGGCTATCCCGTCTCGCCGGAACTGGAGAAGGTCTTCACCCAGTACCGCAAGACCCACAACGCCGGGGTGTTCGACGCGTACACCCCGCAGATCAGGGCGGCCCGGAAGGCCGGCATCGTCACCGGCCTGCCCGACGCCTACGGCCGGGGCCGCATCATCGGCGACTACCGCCGGGTCCCGCTGTACGGCGTCGACCGGCTGATCCAGGCCAAGCAGGAGGAGAAGGCCGGCCTGGACGCCATGCCCCGCGACGCCTCACGCATGGAGGAGGTGATCCGCGAACGCGAGGAGATCTCCGAGCAGATCCGCGCCCTGGGCGAGCTGAAGGAGATGGCCGCCTCCTACGGATCCGACATCTCGGTCCCGGCGAGCACCGGCCGCGAGGCCGTGCAGTGGCTGTACTTCGCCTACCTCGCGGCGGTGAAGGAGCAGAACGGCGCCGCGATGTCCCTCGGCCGCACCTCCACCTTCCTCGACGCCTACCTCCAGCGGGACATCGACACCGGCATCCTCGACGAGAGCACGGCTCAGGAGATCGTCGACGACTTCATCGTCAAACTGCGGATCGTGCGGTTCCTGCGCACCCCGGAGTACGACGAGCTGTTCTCCGGCGACCCGACCTGGGTCACGGAGTCCATCGGCGGCATCGGTTCGGACGGCCGCACCCTGGTCACCCGGACCTCCTTCCGCTATCTGCAGACCCTGTACAACCTGGGGCCCGCGCCCGAGCCGAACATGACGGTGTTCTGGTCTCCGGCGCTTCCGCAGGGCTTCAAGGAGTTCTGCGCGCAGGTCTCGATCGACACCTCCAGCCTGCAGTACGAGTCCGACGAACTGATGCGCCCGCGCTTCGGTGACGACACCGCCATCGCCTGCTGTGTCTCGGCGATGGAGGTCGGCAAGCAGATGCAGTTCTTCGGCGCCCGGGTCAATCTCGCCAAGACACTGCTGTACGCGATCAACGGCGGCCGGGACGAGCTGTCCGGCGCCCAGGTCGGCCCGGCCACCGGGGCGGTCACCGGCGCGACGCTGGACTACGACGAGGTGCTGAGCAAGTTCGGCCGGCAGATGGACTGGCTGGCCGAGACCTATGTCCACGCCCTCAACGTCATCCACTACATGCACGACAAGTACGCCTACGAACGGCTGGAGATGGCACTCCACGACCGTGACATCCGGCGCACGATGGCGTGCGGCATCGCCGGGCTCTCGGTCGCCGCGGACTCCCTGTCGGCGATCAAGTACGCCGAGGTCACTCCGGTGCGGGACGAGACGGGACTGGCCGTGGACTTCCGCATCGAGGGCGCCTACCCGGCGTACGGCAACAACGACGAGCGGCCCGACGCGATCGCGGTGTGGCTGGTCGAGGAGTTCATGCGCAAGGTGCGCAAGCACCCCACCTACCGGGGCGCCGAGCACACCCAGTCGGTGCTCACCATCACCTCGAACGTGGTGTACGGGAAGAAGACCGGCAACACCCCCGACGGCCGCCGCGCGGGCGAGCCGTTCTCGCCGGGCGCCAACCCGATGAACGGCCGTGACACCCACGGTTACGTGGCCAGCGCGCTGTCCGTGGCCAAACTGCCGTACGAGCAGGCGGAGGACGGGGTCTCGCTCACGAACACGATCACCCCCGACGCGCTGGGCCGCACCCCCGAGGACCGGATCCGCAACCTGGCGGGAGTCCTGGACGGCTTCGTCACCTCCCAGGGCTTCCACATGAACGTCAACGTGCTCAACCGGAACACGCTGATGGACGCGATGGAGCATCCGGAGAAGTACCCGCAGCTCACCGTCCGGGTCAGCGGCTACGCGGTCAACTTCGTACGGCTGACGCGCGAGCAGCAGCTCGACGTGCTGGGCCGCACCTTCCACGGGTCGCTGTAGCCGTCGGCCTCCCGGGGAGCGCGGACCCGCACCGCGCTCCCCGGGAACCGCCACGACGGAAGGAGGCTTCGCCATGACCCTGATCCAGCCGGGACACGCTCTCCTGCCCATCGTCTCCGCCGACCCCGACCGGCCGGTCGAGCAGGCCGTCCCGCAGCGCGGCACCGGGCCCCTCACCGGGTCGGTGCACTCCTGGGACGTCTCCACCGGTGTCGACGGTCCCGGCACCCGTTTCGTCCTCTTCGTGGCCGGCTGCCCGCTGGCCTGTCTGTACTGCCAGAACCCCGACACCCTGCGGATGAGCAACGGCAAGCGCGCCACGACCGACGAGGTCGTCGCGGAGGCGGCCAAGTACGTACCGTTCATCCGCGCCGCGGGCGGCGGCTTCACCGTCAGCGGAGGGGAGCCGATGCTCCAGCCGGACTTCATCGGCGAGATCCTGCGCCGCTGCCACGACGACCTGGGCCTGCACACGGCCCTGGACACCTCCGGCTTCCTCGGCGCCCGCGCCACCGACGCCTTTCTGGACAGCGTCGACCTGGTGCTGCTGGACATCAAGTCCTGGGACCGCGAGCTCTACATGCGCCTCACCAGCCGTCAGTTGGAGCCGACCCTGGTCTTCGCCCGTCGTCTGGCCGAACTCGGCAAGGAGGTCTGGGTCCGCTTCGTCCTGGTCCCGGGGCTGACCGACCCCCCGGAGAACGTGGCGGGAGTCGCCGCCTTCACGGCGTCCCTCGGCAACGTCACCCGTGTCGACGTCCTGCCCTTCCACAAGTTCGGCGCCGACAAGTGGGCGGGCCTCGGCATGAACTTCACCCTCGCCTCCACTCCCGTCCCGAGCGCCGCCCAGATCGCCGAAGCCCGCTCCGTCTTCGCCTCGTACGGCCTGTACGCGGTGTGACGCACGGGCGGGTGTACCGGCCTGGGGTGGCCGACGTGAGACCCGATGATCTGCTGATATGCTCGATCTTGAGCCCGCACCGAACACACGGTGTCGAGCCCGGCGTTGGTGGTCCAAGGAAAGACGCCCCGCTTCCTGCGGGGAAATGCAGGTGCAAGGCCTGCCCGGCGCTCCATGCACACCGCCCCCGGTCATCCGACCGGGGGCGGTGTTCGTTGTGGTCCGACCGCCTGCGCTCAGTGTCCGGGGACCACGAGATGCGCCCTGTCCCGGGGGCGGGTCGTGGTCAGGTAGTGCTCCTCGGCCAGACGCCAGCGGGCCTCCCAGTCGATCGGTCCGTGGTCGTCACCACGGGCCCGCAGCCGGCGCATGGACTCCTCGGGCGGGGTGTCGACGTAGACGACCAGGTCGTAGTGGTCGACGAGTTCGGGCCGGGCGGTGTAGACGCCCTCGACGAGGACGATGCCATCACAGGCGACGGCGCACAGGTCGTCCGTCGCCAGGGATCCGGTCGGCCAGTCGTAGCGCCCGTAGTGCGCGTCGTGGCCGGTGGCGAGCGGGGTGAGGACCTCGTCGCGCAGCCGCTGCCAGTCGAAGTAGCGGTCGTACCCCTCGGCGGGGGTCAGTGCGGCGCGTTCGTCCGCGTCCATCGGACGGTAGAAGTCGTCTCCGTGCACGACCACGGCATCGCCGAGCCGGGCCACGGCCGACGCCAGGGTCGACTTGCCCGACCCGCCCATGCCGTCCACGGCGATCAGCGCCAGTCCTTGGTTGCCGCGGGCGCGAGCCGCGGCCACGACGCGCTCCGCGACAGCTTCGATCTTCGTCATGGGGTGATTGTGGCGGCACCCGGCGCCGCGTCCATGACGAATGAGCACAGTCTCGTACGTTCCCACGACTCACGGGTCCGGGCGGACGAGGCGGAACACACGACAGAGGGGCCGACAGGTGATGTCGGCCCCTCTGACTTCGAGTAGCGGGGACAGGATTTGAACCTGCGACCTCTGGGTTATGAGCCCAGCGAGCTACCGAGCTGCTCCACCCCGCGTCGGTGAACACAACTCTACGTCATCTTTTCCGGTCCCAGAACCATGATCGCCCGCCGGCGGTGCCGGGGTGCTCCGCGTGAGGTCACACGTCGGTGGGCAGCCCGCTCACCTCGGCGATACCCCGCAGCTCCTCGTCCTGCCGGTGCCGCTCGCCGATGAAGTCGGCGATCTCCTTGCACCGCTCGGGATCGTCCGCCGTACCCGAATCCGTGACGACCCGGACGACACCGATCTCCTCGGTCTCCAGCTCGACGATCCGGTTGTCCAGACGTCCCGTGACGGCCACGGCGACCACGAGGGACGCCTCGTCACGGACCTCCTGCGGGACGCTGTCGGGTTCCGCGCCGTCGAGACACAGTTCGATGGCTCCCACCCTCTCCTCCCTGATCGCTTCGAGTACGGGCTCGACCATGCGCAACAAGAGCGCGTAGTCCGCCGGATCCATGCGCAGGCGGAGCATTTCGAGGTACAGGTCGAGGGGCCGGTCATCCGGTGCCTGCTCTGATGCGTCCATGGAGCTTCGCCTTCCCCAATGTGGACGACATGATCGCGTCTCACACCAGCATGCTGTGAATCGGCGCACACCGCCGGTCGAGACGGCCGTCCGGAACACGGCCGAGGGGGCTCGTGGCCTGTCCGCACAGGTCACGAGCCCCCTCAAACTCGCCGTTCGGAGCTCGTCCATCAGGACTCGTCCGGCGGGTTTCGCCCGTCGGGGTTCATCCGTCCGGGCTCATCCGTCCGGGTTCATCCGTCGGGAGTCGCCCTTACCGGGCCCGTCCCCGTCACCCGTAGGTGCGTCGGATCCGGTAGAGGACGAAGATGCCGCCGAGGACGAAGATCCCGCCGATCACGCCCGGCCACAGGTTCGCGCCGGTCTCGGCGAGCCCCCCGGTCCCGACCGCCTGCGGCTCGATCCCCGACGTGGCCGGCGGGTAGGACTCGGCCGCGGGCTGGGTCTGCGCGGGTGTCCCCACCTCTCCGCCCTGGTCGCCGCCCGCGGTCTCCCGCGGCGAGGACGTCACGTCGGACTTGGGCTCCACCGTGGCGGTGGGGGCGTCGTCCCCGGCCGGCTCGGTGCCCGGCGCTTCCTCGGTGGGCTCGGCGGTCTGGCCGTCGCCGTTGTCACCGGCGTTTCCGCCCTTGCCGTCGTCCGCGGTGGGCGCCGGCTCCTCGGAAGGGTTCTCGGAGGGGTTCGGGTCGGCTTCCGAGGGGTTCGCCTCCGACGGATTCGGGTCGGCGCTCTCCGACGGGTTCGGGTCCGCCTCGGACGGGTTCGGGTCGGCGGTCTGCGACGGCTCGTCGGTGGCCGGCGGGTCCTCCTGCTGCCCACCCCCGTTGCCGTTGCCGTTACCGCCCCCGTTGCCGTTGCCGCCCCCGTTGCCGGCGCCCGCACCGCACTTCTTGCCACTGTTGATGCAGTCGACCACGTCGTTCATGAGGCCTTCGTCGAAGACGTTGATGAAGTCGCCGTGGTCCGTGACCGGCTTGTGGAGGTTCTCGGGGAAGGAGTCGACCGCGAACAGCGGCGACGTACGGCCACCGTCCTGCAGGCTCGGCGCGTCGATGCCGTAGACGATGCGCTGCACCAACTGCGGAATGGCCTTGAAGTTGCCCGGGCAGTTGCCCTGGGCGTCCGCGAAGGCCACGTGGGTACGGTGGTTGGCGCTGTCGATGTTCGCGCCGTCCCAGCAGCTCTGGAACTTGAAGGTGCGCACCACGTCGCTGCCCTGCGGGCACAGCGGGTACTTGTCCTTCAACTGCCGGTCCTCGAAACCGGTGCAGCTCCAGGAGGCGTTGGCGTTGGCCGGCCCGTTGACGAACGCCTTGGCGTCGCCGGTGATGATGCGCAGCAGGCGGGGCATGGCCGTGACCTTGCTGCGCGGGTTGCCGACGAAGGTCAGCGTGACCTGCTTGGGCGTGACGATCTGACCGGCGTTGCCTTCGGTCCCGCCTCCGGGGGCTCCCGCGTCGCGTTCCTGCTTCCCGTTCTGGAGGCGCACCACGGGCCAGTAGTACGAGGACTTGTCGCCCTTGTCCTGGCAGGAGGTGTCGGCCTTGGCCAGGTCGTCGTCACTGGCGAACGCGGTGTTGGACTGGTTGCCGATGTAGTCGTGGAAGTGGTGGGCGCCGTTGGTGACACCGGGAGCCACGATCACGTTGTCCGAGTTGAACAGGCCGTTGGCGTTCACACCGCAGCTCGAGACGAACTCGCCCTGGGAGGCGTCGGCCTGGGGCTGCGGGTTCTGCGCGTTGGGCTGCACGGACTTGATGTCGGCGAAGTCGGCGGCCACGGGGCCGTTGCCTGCCGGGGCGCCCTGCTGCTGGCCGCCCTGGTCCTGGGGCGCGCCGCTCGCGCTCTGTGACGCGCCGCCCTGGTCCTGCGGCGCGGCGCTCTGGCCGGTGTCCGCCCCGGTGCCGGGCTGGTTGCCGGAGGGGCGCAGTGTGCAGGCCGCGAAAGCGTCGAGCCCGCTCGGCGGGTCGCCCGCGGCGTCGATGGCGGCCACGATGCGGCCGATCGACTCGGCCCGCTTCTCCTTCAGCGGATTCATGACGGCGTCGGCGCCGCTGTCGCCGTTCTGCTGCATCTGGTCGGCCTGGGCCTGGAGTTGCCGGTAGGCCTCGGCGATCTGCTGGTCCAGGTCGCCGAGTTCCTTGTCGACGGCCTCCTTGGCGGCGTCCGGGACCGCCTTCAACTGGTCGCCGACGTCGGGGCAGTCGATGGTGGCGGAGCCGGCGGACAGGACCTGCGCGTCCGTCGCGCCGGTCTCGGTCGCCGATGCGTAGACGTTGACTCCTACGAGTCCGCCTCCGCCCAGTATCAGTGCGAAAGCTGCAGAGGTCGCGCGGCGTGCGCCCGTTGGGCGTCTGCGCTTGTTGCGTCCCAAGGTGGTGCTCCTACGCGTCGTGGTCGGCTCGACATGGAAATCCCCCGGCCCTATACGCACACGGGTCGCGTTGTGTTCAGCCGTCTCTGAAATTCACAGTGACCCCGTATGGAGCAACTGCCCCAGGGCGCTTCGGCGGACGCCCGGACGCCCGCTCTCCCCGGGCGGACCGGGCACGGCGGGCGCGGCCCGCACACCTCTGCGGTTGCACCGGAGGCGGACCGGTGGCCTGATGGGAACACTGCACCATGGGTGTGCCCTGGGCGTGGTCTCGGCCATGCCCAGGGCCGGTGGGGCAGGGCAAGGTGCTCCGCCGCTTCCCCCGTGAGCACGGCCAGGGCAGCGGCATGAGGCGGTGAACCAGTGACGGGAGCGGAGATCGACTTCCGCGGTGTCTTCCACGCCCTGCCCGGCATGGTCGCCCTGCTCACCCCCGAGATGGTCTTCGTGGACGCCAACGACGACTACCTGAGCAATTCCGGGCGCTCCCGGGAGCAACTGATCGGCCGGTATCTCTTCGACGTCTTTCCCGACCGGCCGGGCGACCCCGCCTCCACCGGGATGCGGAACCTGGCGGCGTCCCTGCGCCGGGTGGTGGAGTCCGGGGAACGCGACGCCATGGCCCTCCAGCGTTACGACGTGCAGTCCCTGGACCGGCCGGGTGTCTGGGAGGAGCGGTACTGGAGCCCGGTCAACGCCCCCGTGCTCCACGAGGACGGCACCGTGGTCCTGGTGGTCCACCGGGTGGAGGAGGTCACCCAGCTCATCCGCGCCCGCGGCGGGCTCGAGCAGGGCGGCCGAAGCCCGGTGCTGGAGGCCGACTTGTTCACGCGGGCCCGCGAACTGCAGGAGCTCAACGACCGCCTCCGGCGCGCCCACGCCCGCGAGCGGGAGGTCGCCGTCGCCCTCCAGGACGCGCTGCTTCCCTCCCCCGACCAGTCCGGGCCGCACCGTGCGGCGGTGCGCTACCGGCCGGCCACGAGTTCGCTGAACGTGTGCGGTGACTGGTACGACCTGGTGACGCTGAACGACGGGCGGATGGCGGTCGCGGTGGGCGATGTCGTGGGCCACGGGCTCTCCGCCGCCTGCGTCATGGGCCAGTTGCGCAGCGCCCTCAGTGCCGCGTCCCGTGCCGCCGAGGGTCCCGCACGCGCCCTGGAGGTGCTCGGGCTGTACGCGCGCTCCGTGGAGGGCGCCGAGTCCACCACGGCGGTGACGGCCTGGATCGACTGGGAGGCCCACACCATCCGGTACAGCAGCGCCGGGCATCCTCCGCCGGCGCTCCTGCGCGGCGACGGGAGCGTGGAGTTCCTGGACGGGGCGACCGACCCGCCGCTGGGAGCCCGGCCGGAGCACGTGGAGCGCCCCGAGGCCGCGACGGACTTCACCGCGGGCGACACCCTGGTCCTCTACACAGACGGTCTGATCGAACGGCGCCGCGAGGACATCGACATGGGCCTCGGGCGCCTCGCCGCGGCGCTGACCCACCACCGCCGGGCCGAGCCCGAGGCCCTCGCCGACGCCCTGCTGACGGACCTGCTCCCGCCCGTCGGCATCACCGACGACACGGCGCTGGTGATCCTCCCGCTGTGAGCCCGCCCGGCGCGGGAGGGTCCCTGCGCCCTCGGCCGCCCGACGCCTCCGGACAACCGGCGGCGACGGCCGCCGGATCCTGGCGTCACGCGGTGGAGCCCGCCGTGGTCAGCCGGTGGGAGCGGACGACCGCGAGCACGCAGGCGGCGAGGAGGGCCGCGGCCAGGGCGGCCAGGTCACGCAGTGGCCCCGTCGTCACGGGTCCCGTGGCCAGAGCACGTGGCGGCATCCGGCCCTCCGGGTCGTAGACGACGGCGAGGACGTCCCCCGGCCGGGTGGTCCGCCCGCATCCCCGCAGGACGCGCACTTCGAGGGGTGCGCCGCCACGGGCGACCACCGAGCAGAGGTAACGGGTGCGGCCCGCGCCCGCCTTCCCCTCGTCGTCGACGGACATGACGACCATGGGTGCCACCCGCTCCCCGTCCACCGGCACCACGTCCGCCGCGGCCGGCGGGGCCTGGAGGGCGAGACACACGCCGAGAGCCGCGACGATCCCGACCAGCGCCCGCCCCGCCCGCAGGCGGACGAGGTGCAGGACGAGGATCCCGGCGCAGACGAGGCCCGCCTCACCGCTGGCCAGCACGGGTACGCCGGTCCGGTCGCCGGCGACCCCGGCGCCGACGATCGATCCCGCTCCGAGCGCCCCGGCGAGGAGCCCCTCCCCCACCAGCCGACGCGGCGGCCATCCGACGAACTCGGCGGGACCCCACACCATGCTCCGCAGATACGCCGTCAGGTCCGGCTCCTGGACGGGCGGAGGACGACGCCACCCGCGCATAGCTGTACCACCCCCGGCAAGGTTCCTTGTCTGTCGACGCCTCATATCCTGCCGCCCTGGTACGGACCACGGCCCTGCCTCCGTCCGGCACAGATGACGTGGACAACGTTTCCGGGAGTCGGCAGCGAAGCCCCGGTCCGCGTCCTCGGCCCTCTGCCTTGGCCCGGCCCCGGGTTCTCAGCTCTCGACGGCTGGGGTCTGCCGGGGTGGTGCCGCCAGGGAACGCGTCAGCAGCACGCGTCCGCTGAGACCGGCCAGCAGGAGCCCGGCCACCATGGCGACGAGGCAGAGAGCCGGACCCGAGGACCAGTTGACGGCGGAGGCGCGGCAGGCCAGTACGACGGTCACGGCGACGGCCGTGCCGGGCAGGGCGATCAGGGCCGGTCCGGTGCGGCCCAGGTCGTCCTCGGCGAGCGCTCCGAGGACGCCGACGCCGAGGGCCAGTGCCCATACCCCGAGCCCCTGCGCGTCGGCGCGGCCGACGCTCCACGGCACGAAGTCGGCCCAGAAGCCGGGCCGTACGAGCAGACCCGTACCGATACCGAGCCAGGCCGAACCGAGCACGGCCAGCGCCGGTTTCGACCAGCCGGGCAGCGGCGCACCGCGTGGGCCGAGGGGCCGGCCGGGAGTGAGGTACTGCCAGGCCAGCGTGATCAGGGCGCACACGCACAGGGTGCCGAGCACGAAGAGCCAGCCGAGGCTGAACAGCACCGGGACGATGGAGCCGCCCCGGGCGATGTACAACTGCCCCGCGTTGAGCAGGCTCACCGTGAACAGCCCGACCAGCACCACGGCCAGCGGGTGGACGAGCGAGCGGGCCTCGTGCCAGGCGCGGACCCGGTTCAGCGCGAACAGGCCGGGCGCCGTGCCGAGCATGGCCGCGCCGATCAGCCCCGGCGTCAGCGACTCGTCGGAGCGCCACGCGCCGAAGACGTGTCCGGTGAGGGCCACGGCCGCCAGCAGGCCGCCGACGAGGACGCCGACCACGGCGACCACGATGGCCAGCATCGCCACTCCCGCGGTCAGCGGCCGCCCGCCCGCGGCGGGGGACGTGGGGTGCCCCGGGACGTCGTCGGTCCGGGGCGGGTCGGATGCGTTCGGCATGAGGATTCCGTTTCCGGACGAAGGGCGCGATGGGATGCGGTGAACGAGCCGACCGGATCGGAGAGGGGCCGGAGCGGGGGCTACGAGACCGGTGCCGACAGGCGCGCGGCCGAACCGGGGGCGGGCAGGGCCCTCTTGAGGACCTCCCGTGCGTACAGGACGCGCAGGCTCACCATCAGAGTCGCCGCGAACGCCATCACACCGCAGCCGATCGCCGCCCCCGCGGCCAGCGCCGTGAGCCCGTCGAGCCCCAGCGACCGTTCGAAGAGAGGGGCGGCCCCGACCGACAGCACCGGCGCCAGGCACAGGGCCACCCAGTGCAGACGCCACTCCTCGCGCGCCCAGAGGCGGCCCTCCCGGCCGGCCCGCCTCGCGCCCAGGGCCATCGCCGCGTACGTGACGGCGTACGGCAGGAGATAGGCGAGCAGGAGCCGGCGCCCCTGCGTGCCGTGGTCCAGCGAGGCGCGCGCGATCCAGGCCAGCGCGGCCGCCCCGGCGAGGTGCGCGACGGCCAGGACGGGCACGGGCGCCCACGAACCGGAGACTCCGGCGACCTTCACGCGCCGGTCGAGGGAACGCGAGGCGATCAGGGCGCCGAACGCGACGACGGAGCCCAGGTGCATGGTGGCGAGCTGGTTGATCTCGGCCATGGACAGTCCGGGCAGGATCAGCGGCAGGCCACCCCACTCGAACCGGAGCAGCGGGGCGGTCAGCAGGAAGCCGTAGCACAGCAGCATCCAGCGCTGGTGCAGGTCGGGGAACCCGCCGACGGCGGCGAGCACGCCGAACGTCACGCTCATCACGGTGCCCACCAGGATGGTCGCGAGCACGATCCAGAACGCGGCACCGCTGAAGGCGTCCCCGGGCGCCGTGCGTGCCAGATACAGGCCGGCGCCGGCCATCGAGGCGTACACGGTGAGCGCGAAGACCACCCCGAGGGCCCGGTGCAGCCGTACGCGTCGCCGTACGGCGGTGAGCACCTGCGCGGGACCCAGCAGCATCAGCACACCGCCGAGAACGGAGTGCACGATCATCGGGACGAGGCTGTGCCGGTACGGCCCGATCCGGGTGGCCAGCGCGTCGGCCACGTAGCGCGGTGAGACCACGTGGGCCAGGATCCACTCACCGAACGCGGGCGCGCCGGGGCGCGCGTACGGCCACAGCTCGGTCATCGCGATCGGCGCGTAGCCCACGCACACGGCCGACACGGCGATGACGGCGAGGCGGCGCCAGGTGGTGCCCGTTGGACGACGCACGACGGCTCCCTGCTCGTGGCCGCGGCCCGGCCATCAATAGTCTCGTTTGGACTATCGAGACGGTAGGGCCGTCCACCGCCGGGGTCAACGGTCTGTCGTGTCCTCGTCCCGGCGCTGCACCCATTGCCAGAAGTCGATCATCATCCGCTCGTACCGGATTCCGAACTCGAGCGCGTCCCGCTGCCCGCGCGTCAGCAATGCGCCGACCGTCTCGGCGAGTTCCTCGTAGTCGCCGAGGGTTCTGCGGTGCTCGTCGAGCTGTACGGGGCCGAGCACGTCGGGCTCGCCGCCGAACCACAGCTTGAGGATGCCGCGCTCGCGGGCCTCCACCGGGACGAACGCGGGGTCGTCGAGCCAGCCCCGCAGAGCGGCCCGGCCCTGGTCCGTCAGCGTCAGCACCCTGCGGTTGCGGCCGCTCTCCTGCCGCACCTGGGCCAGCATCCCGGCGTCGAGGAGACGCTCGCACTGCGCGTACACCTGCGCGTGCGGCACCGACCAGAAGGGCGCGACCGTCCGCGCCGCCTCCCCTTTGACGTCGTACGCGCTGGCCTCGCCCAGCTTGTCGATGATGCCGAGGACGAGGTACGAGGCGGTGGTCAACCTAGCGTCAGCCATGGGGCGACGGTATCGCCACGCGATCACCGCGCGGCAGGCACCGCCGGGTCCGGCCACCGCACGGCGCACTCCGCACGACGGGCTCCGCCGAACACACGGCCGCGGCACGTCGGGCGCCGCCCGACGCGAAGAAGATCCGGGTGCCCGGCACAATGCGGGGTATACGGGCGATCACACAACCGACCGCACTTCAGGCCCTCGCGCCGGCCGCACTAGGAGCTCCTGTGACCACCTACGTCATCACCGTTCCCGGGACGTTCGTCCACGGCCTCCCGGCCGCCTCCCGTGCCGAGGTGGAACGCAGGCTTCGCCCCCAGGACCCGCAGAACACGGACCTGGGCGAGAGCGAGGAACTGAGCCTGCTCTCCGTCGACGAGGACAACAGGTTCTCCGTCCGGCTCGAGGTCGAGGCGGCGGACCGGAGAAGCGCCGAGGCCGAGGCCGTACGGCTCGTCTCCGGCGCGCTCCTGGACAGCGGCCTGACCGCGGACGACGCGCCGCTCGGACCCGCCGCCGTCACGGGGATCGACAGCGAGTTCTGACCGCGGTTACGTCCTGGACGGCCCTGTACCGGGTACGTCCAGGGCGGCCGAGCCGGGGTTCAGGCCGGGCGTACGACGCTGTGGATGGCCGCCCGTCCGACGTATTCGACCGACTCCTCGCTGATCCGCGCTCCGGGACTCGGCGCGTGGACCATCATCCCGTCACCCACGTAGACACCCACGTGGCTCACGTTGGCGTGGAAGAAGACCAGGTCACCCGGCTGGATGGCACCGAGGTCGACCGCCGGGCCGGCCTGCGCCTGGTCCTGCGTCGCACGGGGGAGCATGACTCCCGCGCTCTTCCAGGCCGCCTGGGTGAGACCGGAGGGGTCGTACGAACCGGGTCCGGACGCTCCCCACACGCACGGGCTGCCGATCTGGGCGCGGGCGAAGGCGACCGCCTCGGCGGCTCTGCTGTCGTGTCCGATGACCGGCGGGGCGGCGGCGCCGGCTCCCGCACCGGCGACAAGGCTGTCGATGTCGAACCCCGGGTTCGCGCCGGCGGCCCCGGGAGCGGCGGGCCACGCCTGCTGGTTCCCGGTCGGCCGCAACGACTGCCGCCAGGCGTCGCCGGCCGGCGGGGGCGCCGGCTGGTTCTCGGGGGGCATCGGGGCCGACTGATAAGCGGCCGGACGCGGCGCGGCCTCGTACGCGGGCGGCTGCGGCAACGGCTCGCTCATCGGGGCCGGCGGATAGGCGGCCGCGCGCGGCGCGGCCTCGTACGCCGGAGGCTGGGGAACCGGCTCGCTCATCGGGGGCATCGGGGCCGGCTGGTACCCGCTGGGACGCGTCGGCTTCTCGTACGCGAGGGGCAGGAGCACCGACGTGTACTCGGGGGCCGGTGCGGGCGCTTCGTACCCGCGGGGCAGGATGACCGCCTGGGGCTGGGCGGCCGGGGGCGCCGACTCGTACACCTGGGGCATGGAGCCCGTGTCGAAGACCCCGGGCGCCGCCTCGTACGGGGTCGGCTGGGGCGCCGCCTGGTACGCGGGCGCCTGAGCGACCGACGGGAAGGTGCCCGTCTGAGCGGCGGACGGGAACGCGGCGGTCTGCGGAGCCGCCGGAAACGCGGTGGGCTGAGCGACCGACGGGAAGGTACCGGTCTGGCCGACCGACGGGAACGAGCCCGTCTGCCCGACCGTCGGGAACGAACCGGTCTGCCCGACCGTCGGGAACGAACCCGTCTGACCGACCATCGGGAACGAACCGGTCTGACCGACCGACGGGAACGAACCGGTCTGCGGGGCCGCCGGGCGGTACTCGATGGCCGGCACCTGTGCCACGGGCATGCCCTGCCGTGCCATGTGGCGCGCCATCAGCTCCCGCGCGACGGCGAACTTGCGCCGGGCGCTCTGCTTCTTGACGTGCGGCGAGGACTGCTGCGACGCCGCGGCCGGAGCGGCCCCCGCGCGGAGCCCCGCACGGACCGCCATCTCGGATCCCGGTGCCGCCTGTGCGCCGACCGGGGGCGCGGCCGCCGGACCGGCGGTCAGCTCCAACGCGGGGCGCGCGCCCGGCTCCGAAGCCGGACCTGCGGTCAGCTCTCGCATCGGGGCAGCCGTCAACTCGGCGACCGGCCGCACGATCTGTTCCAGCTCGTAGATCGTCGGAAGGTCCGACGAGGACCCCCTGGGCGCCTTCGCGGCCTCCTTCGGACGAGCACCTCCGCTGCCACGCTCCTGCTGCCTGTCCACCGGGAGTGCGGCCGGAGCCGAGGGTCCGAACCGGGAGCGCGCCCCGTCGAACCACTGCCGCATCAGGTCCTCCTGGGCGGCGTCGGAAACCCCGCTCCCCTGACTGGCGCCCCGTCGGCCCGGCCTGCGGCTGGAGTTCGCCAGGGCGCGGGTCCCGTTGAAGTTTCCGGTGGCGAGCTCCGCCTGGTCGTAGAGGGACGAGAGTCGTCGGGCGACTTCTTCGCCGCTGGGCGGGGTGCGTTCCGGCGCCATGGAGTGGTGCTCCTTCCGTCGTCCGCCTACCGGGTTAGCTGTCGGGTTCGGGCGGACGATTCCGGAAGGTATGCCCTACGGTCCCTGCCCCGAAAGGCAGTTGGCCGATTCACCCCAGGTTCGGTGGGTCCCCGGCTCCCGCTGCCACGAGGACAGGCAGGACTCGGCGGAGGCCGCACCGCCCGGCGAACTTCGCCGGAGGGAGTCGGGCGGCCTGGTCGCCAACTTAGCGATGGTGTGCACCCGATGTGAAGATCCACGTCCCAGATGTCCGATACATTTTCGTGACCTTCATCGCACCATCCCGCAGCGCGACCGTGAGGACACGGGCCGTACGCGAAAAGGTGGCTGAGCACGGCCGTTGGGACGATCGAGGCCGGCGCCCGGTCCCGAGCCGCGGGTCACACGTCGAGCCAACTCGAATGTGTCGAAAGTGTGCACGCAACGGGCGTTCCCTGGCACGTCGCTCGACATCGACGGCACCCTTCCGTCACACCTTGACCGGTTCTGGCCGAGCTGGCCGGATCACCGCTGCGACCATCTGCCGGCCGTACCGTCGAAGCACGTCAGACCACGAGAGCGAGTCGAGGATCCCCACGTGCACGAAGCGCCGATCTATGCCCAACTGATCTCCGAACGCGGTGACATACCGACGCTCGTGCGAAGCGAAGCACGTCGGCTGCAACGCGACTTCGAGTGGATCCTGAGCTGGGATCCGTCGACGGGCGCCCCGCTTCCCTCGTCCGCCGCACGGCCGGCGTCCGGTAGGCGCCGCGCCTTCTCCCCCACCCCCGACCCCGACGACCGGCTCGACACACCGGGCTCCTGACGGCCGCGGCCCCAGGACGTCCCGCACGCCCTACAGAACGCCGGGCTCTCCGCCCGGCCGTTCGGCGGGGAGCGGGTCGAGGCCACCGCCGATCCTGGTCACCAGTTCGGCGACCGTCGTACTCGTGGCCCGATGCCAGGTCCGCGCGCGGCGCAGCATCGCGTGGTCCCCGCCCTCGACCCGCACGGCGCTCGCGGAGGAACCCGCCTCCGCGGCCCGACGGACGAGGGCGAACGACTCCACGGGGTCGGTGACCCGGTCCCGGTCCCCGTGCAGCACGATCACGCGTTTGTCCCGGAGGTGGGCCACCGGCTCACCCTCGGGGCACCAAGGCGCCAGTGCCACCACGGCCCGGACCTGTGGGGCGGCCGCGGCCCGCAGCGCGGCGCGCCCGCCCATCGAGTGGCCCACGAGCACGACCGGCACCTCCCCCACCAGAGCGGCGAGTTCGTCCAGTGCCAGCAGAACGTCGGCGACGGGGTCGGCGTCCACGCCGTTCCATCCCCGGTGGCGGTAGCGCACCTGACCGACGAACGTGTCCTCGTCCGGCAGGGCCCGTGTCACGGAGCGCACGAACGGCCGCATCCGGGCACGTGCCAGGTTCCACGGCCGCAACGGGGCCTTGCTGTCGGCGGTGCCGCCATGAAGGACGAGTACGGCCGCACGCGCCGGTTCCCCGTCCGGACGAGGAACGCGGCGGGGCCGCAGCGCCACGGAGGCGCCGGTCTCCCCGGACCGGGACACATCGTCGGCGGACATCCGCACAGAACCTCGCATGACACCCCTCCACCTACCGGCGCTTAGTCCACGCCTCGCACTGGACCGTGAGGAGGGATCGTCTCACCGGGCACGGACCCGCCCCAATCTCACTCCGTAGGTCACTCCGTGGGCTTGGGCCGCGCGCGGTACCCATTGCGCCATTCCTGGTAGAAACGCCAGAGACGGGCCGCCTGCGGGCAGCGTCCCGACTCCCGTTGACACGTGCGGCAGTTGCCGACGTGACTGACGTAGGCGGACTCGGGGGCGTCCCCCGGTTGCGAATTCGGCATGGCCCTCGGCACTCGTCGGCGCGACGCGCACCGGCGCAGCGTCGCTTCTGATGCCGTACTTCCGCGCCGAGGGCCCCGGCGGATGCACCTGCCCGGCTGCACCTGCCGAGGCCCGGCTCCGACGTCAGTCGAGGACGTCGGCCTCGCACTCCTCCGCCGCGGGGAAAGGTCTGCCGACCAGCGGCCTGCGGACCGCCAGCCGGGCCACCTCGAAGTCCATCTCGGAGGCCTCGGGAGGCGGCGGCGGGTGGTAACGCCCCGCGCAGACGGAGAGGTTGACGATGAGATAGGCGTGCCAGGATCTGCCCACGCCGCGCCGGTCGTCGAAAGCCCGGATTCCGTTGACCCACCACACGACCCGGAGGGCGCCGAGCTCGACCACGAGGTCGACCCAGGCACCGGGCTGGATCGCGTGGTTCCGGTAGTAGCGGTGGGTGTTCCGTACGTGGTTGGACAGTTCCAGCAGGTCGGGGTTGTCGGGGTGGTACTCGAAGACGTCGATCTCCTGACCGCCGTCCCGCCATGTCCAGATCGCCGGCCAGGCCCCCGTCACCGTCGGCAGCTTGACCCGTGCCTCCAGCACGTCCCCCGTGCGGACCATGAACCCGTCCGCGCTGCCCTCGGTGGTGAGCAGGCCCGCGTCCCAGTCGCCGTCCGGGCGCCGGGTGGCCCGGAAGCGGCCTGTCCGGCTGTAGGAGGGGTCGGTGACCAGATGGTCGAGTTTGCCGTCGTCCGGGTTGACCGGACCGCCGTCGGGATAGGCCCAGGAATGGCCCGCGACCCATTGACGAGTCGAGGCGAAATCCGCCGTGAAGACGACATCGGACACGCGGCACTCCTCGATGACGGCGTTTCGCGAACGTCCAGGTTCTCCCCAAGCCGCCGACATCCACGCCCTGTTCATCCCAACTCGCCACAAAACAACCCATCGGGGTGAACCGGTCGTACTCCGGCGCGCGGCACCTTCCGCGTACCGCGCGCTGACGCCTGAGCCCCGCGCCCCTCGCGGATCACGGATGCGGCTCACGGATCACAGATGCAGCTCGCGGATCGCGGATCGCAGCGCGACACACGCCCCACCCACCGGTTCGGCCGGCTGCCCGGCCGGGCGCCGCGTCCTGCGGCCCCGACCGGGCTCCGCCCGGCTACAGGTAAGGGCGGGTGATCAACTCGATGGCGTGGCCGGCCGGGTCCTTGAAGTAGACGCCACGGCCGCCGTGTTCGTCGTTGATCTCCCCGGGGCGCCGCATCTGCGGATCGGCCCAGTGCTCGACGCCGTCGGCGCGGAGCCGTCCGTACGCGCGGTCGAACAGCTCGTCGTCGATCAGGAACGCGTAGTGCTGCATCTGGATGTCCACCGGGGGCTCGGCGAACTGCAGCAGCACGCCGTCCGTGAGCTGGACATTGGTGAACGGACCCCAGGACGGCGCTTCCGGCAGTTCCAGCAGTTCCCGGAAGAAGCGTGCCGACTCGCGGCGGTCCTTGGCTGCGACGATGGTGTGATTGAAGGTGACTGTCATACGGCTGACCTCGGCAGTGCTCGGCACGGAAGACGGACTCGTGGTGCACAAGCACCGGGAGGTCCACGTGCCGGACGGGGGCGGCGCCTGCGGCGCACCCACCACGCGATCAGCCCTCCACCGGATTGCCCATCCGTGTGTGGCGAGGCGCCGGTCCGGTGTTCACGCCGGTGACGGTACTTGATCGGACCGGCCACGACAACGCCCCGGGGAACGGCAGACTGAACGCCATGACTTCACCGGATGCCAAGGCCGATCTCCACCGCTACCTGCAGTCGGCTCGTGACGCCCTGATCTGGAAGCTCGACGGTCTCTCGGAGTACGACATCCGCCGTCCGTTCACCCCGACCGGGACGAACCTCCTCGGTCTCGTCAAACACGTGGCCACCGTGGAACTGGGCTACCTCGGCGACACTTTCGGACGGCCGTCGGGCGAGCCGCTGCCCTGGCTGGAGCACGCCCAGGAGACGAACGGCGACATGTGGGCCACCGCCGACGAGACGCGCGAGTTCATCGTGGGGCTCTACCGCCGGGCATGGGCCCACGCGGACGCGACGATCGAGGCGCTGCCGCTGGAGACGACCGGCACGGTGCCGTGGTGGCCCGCGGGGAAGAACGAGGTGACGTTGCACCACGCGGTCGTCCGCGTGATCGCCGACACCCAGCGGCACGCCGGGCACGCCGATATCATCCGCGAACTCATGGACGGATCGGCCGGGTTGAGCGAGAACAACGACAGCCTGATGCCGGGCGACGCGGCATGGTGGGAGGAGTACCGGGCGCGACTGGAGCAGGTGGCCCGGGACGCCGGCAAGGACGCCTGACGCCGCGGCCCGATCCGCCGGAGTGAACCCGGGTGACCGGGTCGGACACGCAGGACCGATCTGCCTGAACGACCTCTGGAGGACCGGATCAGACGTGCGGGACCGATCCGTGAGAACGACCTCCGGGTCACGGGACCGTCAGGCACCCGGACCCGATCCGCCGGGCCGAGACCCGGGCGCCAAGACCGTCAGGCGCCCGGCCAGGCCCCCCGCCCGGCCAGGTCGAGGACGAGTGCGGCGATGTTCCACGCGTCGTCCTCGCCGCGGTGATGCCGTCCCTCCAGGGGCAGTTCGGCGAGGCGCAGGGCCTGTGCCATACCGGGCCGTCTCCGCAGCCCGCGAGCGTCGGTGAAGACCGCCTTGGCGTTGGTGTGCCGGCGCCCGAAGGGATACGGAGTCGCCGTGGCGGCGCACTGACGGGTGAACTGGTGGCGGTCGTAGTCACCCCAACTCGCCCACGGCCGCTCCCCCGTACGATGCCGCGCGGCCAACTCCCGGCAGGCTTCGGCGAATCCGAGCCCCTGCTCGACCTCGCCCTGCGTCAGCCCGGTGAGTTCGGTGCAGAACGCGCTGACGGTCGATCGCGCGGGTCTGACCAGAAGGCGGTGCTTCGCCACGCGGACGCCCTCGTCCAGGTCGACGACCGTCAGACCGATCTCGATGATCTCGCTGACCGCCCCGGACGGGGGCTCCCCCTCCCAACAGGTCGCCTCGACATCGACGACATTCAAGAATCCCCCCGTATTTTTCATGCGGGAGAGCGTAGAACGCGACGCGGCACCACGTCTCCCCGTTTTCGCCCGGCGCGGGCGGTCCGCCACGAGGGTCGGCGCGCGACGGCGGCCGGGTTTCAGGCCACGGGCGCGGCCGGGGACGGCGATTCAGGGGCGCGGCCAGGGACGGCCGCCGATGCGCTCGATGTCCGTGTTGAAGCGCCGCAGGTAGGAGGCGAACGCGGCGATGTCCTCCTCCGGCCAGTCGGTCATGACGCGGTCCAGCGAATCGATGAGCTCCTGCCGCTCCTGGTCGAGGAGCCGCGCCCCTTCGTGGGTGATGCGGAACTTGCGGGCCATGCCGCCGTCGGGGTCCGGGATGCGCTCGACGAGCCCGGCACGCATCGCCGCCGCGGTCTGCCGGTTGAGGGTGGACGCGTCGAGCCCGAAGGCGTCGCTCAACTCACCGATCGACATGGGCCCTTGGATCCGGATCCGGCTGAGGAGGATGTACGCGCTGCGTTCCAGGACACCGTCCTTGGTTCGGCCGCCCCTGTGGTTCATCCATCCGTGGCGGCTGAGCAGCATCTGCTCGTACTCGACCTCGTGTGTGGGCCTGACCATCCGCCTGCCGCCTCCCGCTGTCACCTGGGCCGCGCGTCCCGCGCACATCGGTGCGGCCCGGCTCCATGGTCCCACACCCGCTTGCACGGGCCACATCGCATGCATGAACCACATCACATGCGAGATGCATACGACATGTACGATGCACATCCCTTGCCCGACAGACAGAATCCCGAGGAGTCCCTCATGGACGCCCCCCAGCCTTCCGCCCGAGCAAGCGGCGTGGTCGCCACGCTCGCCTTCGCCGGCACCGTGGCGGCGATCATGCAGACGCTGGTCACTCCGCTCATCGCCGAGCTGCCCCAGATCCTGCACACCACGCCCGCGAACTCCGCGTGGGTCATCACCGTCACCCTGCTGGTCGCGGCCGTCTGCGTCCCGGTCTCCGGCCGGCTGGGCGACCTGGTGGGCAAGCGGCGGATGCTGCTCGCCTGCTCCGTCCCGCTCGTGGTGGGCTCGGTCGTGTGCGCACTCTCCTCGTCCGTCGTCCCGATGATCGTCGGACGCGGTCTGCAGGGAATGGGCATGGGCATGGTGCCGCTGGGCATCGCCCTGCTGCGTGACGTCGTGCCGGCCGAGAAGCTGAGCTCCTCCATCGCGCTGGTCAGCGCCTCGATGGGTATCGGCGGCGGCCTCGGCCTGCCCATCTCCGCCGCGGTCGCCCAGTACGCGAACTGGCGCGTCCTCTTCTGGGGCTCCGCCGTGCTGGCTGTGGTGATCGGGACGCTGATCTGGTTCCTCATCCCGGACGTGCCGGCCGGCGCCAAGGGTCAGCGCTTCGACATCCTCGGCGCGCTCGGACTCGGCGCCGGCCTGGTCTGCCTGCTCCTCGGCGTCTCCAAGGGCGCCGACTGGGGCTGGGGTTCCGCGACGACGCTGGGGCTGCTCGCCGCCGCCGTCGTGATCCTGGTCGCCTGGGGCGCGTGGGAGATGCGCACCCGGGACCCGCTGATCGACCTGCGCACCACCGCCCGCCCCCGGGTCCTGCTCACCAACGTCGCCTCGGTCTTCGTCGGCTTCGGCATGTACGCCAGCATGCTGATCATCCCGCAGCTTCTCCAGTTCCCCGAGGCAACCGGCTACGGCCTGGGCCAGTCGATGCTGGCGGCGGGCCTGTGGATGGCGCCCGGCGGCATCATGATGATGATCGTCTCCCCGCTCGGCGGGAAGCTGACGGACGCCCGGGGCCCGAAGTTCACGCTGATCTGCGGTGTCCTCGTCATCGCCCTCGGCTACGGACTCGCGCTCACCCTCATGGGATCGGCCTGGGGTCTCATGCTGACCTGCATGGTCATCAACAGCGGCGTCGGTCTCGCCTACGGTTCGATGCCGGCCCTGATCATGAGCTCGGTCCCGCTCGCCGAGACCGCCGCCGCGAACGGCTTCAACACGCTGATGCGTTCGCTCGGCACCTCGGTCGGCGCGGCGGTCATCGGCGTCATCCTCGCGCAGATGACGACCGGCATGGCGGGCTACACCTTCACCTCCGAGAGCGGCTTCCGCACCGGCCTCGTCGTCGGTGGCTGTGTCGCCCTGGTGGCCGCGGCCATCGCCGCCGTGATCCCGGCCGCGCGCGCCGCCGCCGGAGGCGACAAGACCGGCCCCACGGCCGCGCCGGAGGCGGCCACGGCCACGCGCTGAGGCTCACGCTCTCCCCGCACCGGTTCCGGCGGCCCCCGTCCGCCGGAACCGGTGCGTTCACGTTGCTGCCACCGCGGCCGGCCGGCCGAGGTAGGTGAGCGGCCCCGGGTCCTCGACGGGAATCTCGTGGAAGCCGAGACGGTCGTAGAACGCCCTGGCCGGTTTGTTCGCGGTGACCATCCCCAGGTGGACCGCCGGCACCCCGCGGTCGTGCAGCGCGGCGAGAAAGGTGTTCATCAGCGCTCTTCCGTGGCCGCGCCGCTGGAAGTCCGGCAGCAGGTCGATGTGCAGGTGCGCCGGATAGGCGGCGAGTTCGGGCAGGATCATGCGCTCGGGAGTGTGCAGCAGCCCGACCATCACCTCACTGGGTGTGCGAGGCGGCCTCGTGGGCTCGGGATAGCGGTGCGCGACGCGGGGGATCCATGTGTCGCGGAACCGGGCGGCGAAGTCCGCGGTGTCTCCGGTGCCGACCACATAGCCGACGGCCCGGCCGCTCCCGTCGTCGAGGACGAAGGCCAGGCCGGGCTCCAGATGGCAGTAGGGCGCCGCGAAGAGCGTCGGCATCAGCTCCACGTCGGGATACAGGGCACGCGAGTCCCCTCCGAGGTCCGCGGTGCTCACGCACACCTCCGCGACGGCGGCGCGGTCGGTCGGCCGGTAGGGGCGAATGGTCGGCACTGGGCTCATGGCGGCATCCTGGCCCTTTGGGAGCGCTCCCACAAGGGGGTGCTCGCGCCCTCCTCCAGGCGGGACGCCCGGGCACCGTCCGGCAGGGGGCGCCGCGAGGTGCCATGCTGAAGTACCGGATCATGACCTGGGAGCAGGGAACGACGGCAGCGTGAGGACAGTGACTCGGCCGAACCGAGCGGCGATCTGGAACCGGTTCGTGGCATCCGACCCGGGCCTGCTGCGGCTCATGGCCGGACTGCGGACCGTCGGCGCGATCGCCCTCACCCTCGCCCTCCTCGGCCTGATGGGATCCGGTCCCAGCCGCATGGTGACCGGAGCCATGACCGCCATGGTCGCCACGTTCTCCATCAAGGAGAAGCATCGCGGCGAACAGGCCGTCACCCTGGCGCTCGGCCTGCCCGTGGCGGTCACGGCGATGTCGCTGGGCGCCCTGCTGCGCGGTCACGCGGTCGCGGGCGACGCGTGCTTCGTCGCCCTGATCTTCGCCGCGGTCTACTGCCGTCGGTACGGAGACCGCGGTACGGCGCTCGGGCTGATCGCCTTCCAGATCTACTTCCTGTCCCTGTTCGGCGGAGCGACCTACTCCTCCCTTCCCGAACTCTGGGCGACGCTGGCCATCGGCTTCGCCTGCAGCGCCGTGGTGCGCTTCGCCGTCATCGCCGAGTCGACCGAGCGGGTCCTGAAACGGCTGCGCAAGGCGTTCCGGGCACGTGTGGCCCAGTTGGTGTCCGTCCAGATCGACCTCCTCGACGCCGGTCCCGACGACGTCGAGAAGGCCCTGGACGACGTACGGCTGCACACCGCGCGGCTGCACGAGAGCGCGATGATGATCCAGGACCGCCTGGACGAGGGAACCGCCGACGGCGCGACCGCCTCGCTGCTCCAGCGGCGGGTCGCCGAGGCCGAGATCGCCTCGGAACGGCTCGGCATCCTCATCCTCACCGCGCGCAGCGCCGAACAGCCCGACACACTCGCCCTGCACCTGCCGGACGCTCCGCTGCCCGCGGCGGCGGACCGGCTCCAGAAGCAGGACGACACCCTCGCGACGCTGCACCGCGACCTCGAAGCGCTGCAAGTACTCGTCGCGGGCCCGGTCACGGGTGAGCGCGGCACCGGGGTGGCCCAGCTCCGCAACCGGCTCCTCGGCTACCGGGACGAGCAGAACCTTCCGGACGCCCCGGCGGCCGTGCAGGACGTCTTCCGCGGCATCGGCGAGGCGACCCGCGCGGCCCTCGGGCTGCGGCTGGCACTCGACGGCCCCCAGGACGAGACCGACGACTCCCCCGAGACGAAACGTTCCCGCGAGGAACTGGACGCCGAGGACGCGTCGATCGCCGCCGAGGAGGGGGACCAGGACGAGCCGCACCCGACGGGGCTTGACCGGCCGACGACCCGGGCGGCGGTGCAGGTCTCGGTGGGGTCGACCCTGGCCATCGTCGGCGGGGAACTCCTCTCTCCGCAGCGGTGGTACTGGGCGGTGCTGACGTGCTGGGTCGTCTTCCTGAACACCTCCTCGACCGGGGAGATCCTGGTCAAGGGCTATCGCCGGCTGCTGGGGACGATCCTCGGCGTGGTCGCCGGTGTCCTCCTGGCAGGCGTGGTGGGCGGCCACACGTGGACCGCGTTCACCCTGGTCCTGGTGTTCATCTTCGCCATGTACTTCACCGCCCCCGTGTCGTACGTCCTGATGTCCTTCTTCGTGACGGCGATGCTGGGGCTGCTGTACACGGTGCTCAACACCTACAGTCCGGCGGTACTCGTCCTGCGGATCGAGGAGACGGCGCTCGGCGCGATCTGCGGGATGGTCGCGGCCATCGTCGTCCTTCCGGTGCAGACCGACCGCCGTACGGACGAGCTGCTCGCCGCCGTGCTCGTCCGGCTCGGGGACGTCAGCGGTGCGGCGGTGGAGCAGCTCAGCGGTGGTATCGCCCTCGATCTGCTGGACAAGGCCCGCGAGCTGGACGTCGCCCTGGACAAGCTGCGGGCCTCCACCAAACCGCTGACCCACCCGATCACTCCGTGGCGGGCCCGCCGTCAGACCGCCCGCTACATCGTCGCCCTGCTGGAGACGTGCGCCTATCACGCACGGTCGCTCGCCGCGACGGCCGAACTCCTCCCGTACAGCAGGTCGGTCGCCGCCGATCCCCGGCTCAAACTGGCGGGCCGCCGGATCGGCCACAACATCGACATCCTCGTCGCCCGGGTCGCGGCGGACGCGGGGGACGGTGTCGCGGAGACCGGGGCGAGCCTCGCCGCCATGCTGGAGCCGGACACGCCGGACTCGCCCCGGCACGACCGTGTCACGGGCCGCGTCCTGCGCCATCTGCAGCGACTCGACGAAGGCGTGATCGGTCTGGCCCGCCCGCTGGGGGTGCGGATCTCGACACCCGCCAAGAAGCCGGCCCGGAGCGCGGCACGCTAGGGCCTTTCCGCCCGGCGGCTCAGCCCACGTTCCAGAGGAAGCGGTGCGTGTGGATGCCGAAGTAGGGGAACGACTGCACCTGCCGGACGCCCTCGATCTGCCGTACGACGTCGTTGACGAAGTCCAGCAGATCCCGCGGTCCGGGGCAGACGACCTCTGCGAACAGATCGAAGCCGCCCGAGGTCAGCACCGAGTAGACGACCTCGGTCCGTTCGGCCAGCGTGTCGGCGACCGCTCGCGGATCACCGTCCACGGCGATGCCGAGCAGGGCCATCGCCTGTCCGCCCATGCCCATCGGATCGGTGACGCCGACGACCTGGACCGCCTGCGAGTCGAGCAGGCGTTGCAGACGCTGTCGGGCCGCCGACGCGGACAGCCCTACCTTGGGGCCGAGTTCGGCATAGGCGATACGGCCGTCGATCTGCAGTTCACGCAGGATGGCCCGGTCGATCTCGTCCACGCTGTTCCTCTCCGGCCGGCGGGTCCGAGTCTATCGGCGGCGCTCAGCCGGCCAGTTCGGCCAGGGCGGCGGCGAAGACCTCGGTGTGCCGGTCCACGTCCTGCTCGGTGGTCGCCGGGCACATGAGCGCCATGTTGTGGAACGGGGTCAGCAGGATGCCCCGGTTGGCGAGATACAGGTGGAGGAAGTCCTCCAGCTCGGTGTCGGCCGCCGCGGCCGACTCCGTTCCGGTGCGCGGCGCGGGATCGGCGAACCGGTATTCCGTACGGGCTCCGAGACGGCTCACCGACCACGGCAGACCCCATGCGTCGATGCCCGCCCGCACACCGGCCTCGAAGCGTTCGGAGAGCTTCGCCATCGTGTCGAACGCGGCGTCGGTGAGGACGTGTTCCAGGGTGGCGCGCGTCGCCGCCGTGGACAGGGCGTTGCCGGCGAGGGTGCCGCCGACGCCGCCCATGTCGACCAGGTCCAGATCGGCGCGGCCGAGCAGTTTGTCGGCGAGTTCGGCCGAGAGCCCGTAGGCCCCGGCCGGGATCCCTCCGCCGATCGCCTTGCCGATGGTGAGCATGTCCGGCTCCAGGCTCCACGCGGCGGTGCAGCCACCGGGGCCGGCGGAGAAGGTGTGCGTCTCGTCGTTGATGAGCAGGGTCCCGTACTGGCGCGTCAGGGCACGGACGCCCTCCAGGTAGCCCGGCTCGGGCAGCACGATGCCGATGTTGGTCAGCGCGGGCTCCATCAGGACGGCGGCGACGTCGCCGTGGGCGAGCTCGCGTTCCAGTTGCTCCAGGTCGTTGAACTCCGCGACCCGGCTGGTGAGGGTGACGTCGCAGGGGGCGCCGACGTTTCCGGGGCGGGCGGTGCCGTGGCCGTCCGGGCCGACGACGATCAGCGACTCGTCGACGCTGCCGTGGTAGCTGTAGCTGTTCACCAGGATCTTCGGGCGGCCGGTGACCGCTCGTGCCAGCCGGATGGACCAGCGGTTGGCGTCGGTCGCGGTGAGCGAGAAGCTCCAGCGGGCGAGCCCGAAGCGGCGGGTCAGTTCGGCGCCCACCCATTCCGCGTCCTCGGTGGGCAGCATCGCGGTCGCGCCGCCGCTCTCGGCGAACCGGGCCCGTACCGCCTCGGCGACGACCTCGGGCGAGTGACCGGCCATGGCGCCCGTGTCGCCGAGGCAGAAGTCGATGTACTCGTGGCCGTCGATGTCGGTGACGCGGGCTCCGCGGGCGCTGTCCAGATAGCGCGGGAAGGCCCCGGCGGTCTTGTTCATCCAGGTCATCGGGACGCGGCCGAACAGGTGCTCGGCGCGCTCGTACGCGGCCCTGGACCGCGGGTTTCGACGCTCGGCCTCGGCGCTCTCACGAGCCAGGAGCTGTTGCAGGCGAGTGCGGTCCATCGAGGGCTCCTCTGTCGGTCGACCCGGTCGCCCCGGTCGCTGTGCTCGGTCGACGACATGTTCGACGAGCGGTTTCGGCCAGAGTACGAACGCATACGGTGCGGAAGCAAGCCCAAACGATTGATTCAGTTGCCGTGACAACCGAATCAACCGTGGATGAAGGCCGGCGCACTTGATTCAGTGACCTACCGACTTCCGGCTACCGGCTACCGACCACCGGCCTCCGGAAGGGTTACGGGGCCCACACCCGTTCCGCGTAGTCCACGAAGTTCCGGCCGAGGATCTTCTCGATGCGTTCCGAGGTGTAACCGCGCTGCTCCAGCAGCCGGACGAGCTCCCGGAACTGGTCCACTCCGCTCAGGTCGAGCACGAAGGGAAGCGTGTCGTCGCGTTCCCCCGCCGCGCCGACACCCGCCTGGCGCCGCAGGGCCACGTGCTCGGCCAGATGCGCGCGGTAGGTGTCGAGGTCGTCGATGGACGTCACGGTCCCGTCGGTGCCGATGCCGACGGCGTCCTCGCCGCACACGTTGACCGCGTGGACGATGTGCTCCACGACGTCGGCGGCCGTCGCGTGACCCGACACGTTCAGGAACGGCATGAAGTAGATGCCCACGAAGCCGCCGCGCGAGGCGACCAGACGCAGTTCCTCGTCCGTCTTGTTGCGGGGGAGATCGGCGAGCGCGCGGCAGCCGGTGTGGTTGATCGACACGGGGAGCCGCGCCGTCTTGGCGGCCTCCAGACAGGTGCGCTCGCCGCTGTGGGAGAGGTCGACCATCAGGCGGTGCTCGTCGAGGGCCTCCACGACACTGCGGCCGAAGTCGGTCAGTCCCCGGTTCTCCGGCGCCATGGAGCCGTCACCGATGTGGTTGGCCTGGTTGTACGTGAGCTGGACGACCCGGACGCCGAGATCGGCGAACGTGGCGACGCGCCCGACGTCGTCGCCGACCGCGACGGCGTTCTGGAAGCCGTAGACGACCCCGATCCGGCGTTCCTCCCTGGCCCGGTGGATGTCCGCGACCGTACGGACCTTCAGGAGGTCGGCCGCGTTGTCCCGGATGATGCCGTCCCAGACCGCGATCTCGTGCAGCGTGTGCTCGTACGGCGGCAGATCGCCCATCGTGTAGCCGAGGGTGATGTTGACGGCGGTGATGCCGGAGGCATGGGCGTCGGCCAGCGTGCGGGCGTCGACGGTCATCTGCTCGCTGGAGGGGTTGAGCTGCGCGGCGGCCTCGGCCGACTGCGGGGCGTTCGGATTGTCGAGCTGCCCGAGCGCGTTGATGATCATGGGAAGGTCGGTCATCGGGTCTCCTCGGCAGGGCGGGTCACGTCGGCGGGGCGGGTCACGTCGGCGGCGGGGGTGGCGGCGGGCTCCTCGGACCCGGGGCCCTGAGCGCGCTCGGGCCGTCCGGCGCCGGGGGCGGTGCCGTCGAAGTCCCGGCGCTCGAAGCGCCGGCCGCGCTTGACGGTCAGCGTGACGCTGCGCAGGTGCGCGATGTCCCGCAGCGGATCGTCCTCCAGGACGACGAAGTTGGCGAGCTTGCCCGCTTCGACGGTGCCCATGACGTCCTCGGCCCCGGCACTCCGGGCACCGATCAGCGTGGCCGAGCGCAGCACCTGCGCCGCCGACATCCCGCAGCGGTCCACGAGGAACGCCAGCTCGTCGTACAGGGCGGGGAAGGGATTCTCGGCGTCGGTCTCGTAGTCCGTGCCGGTCGCGATGTCCACACCGGCGCGGTGGGCCTGGGCGGTGAGCACGGCGGCGAGCTCGGTGTTGGCCGCCGCGCGCTCGGCGTCCTCGGGACCCTCGCCCGCGAGGGCCTCGCTCGCCCACATGCCCGCGGTCGCGTCGAGGACCGTGCCCCGACGGCGCATCAGGGCGAAAAGTTCCTCGACCCGGGGGTCGTCCCCGGCGGCGAACCGCTCGTAGTCGACCTTCGGCTTGGTCTTGTAGCTGGTCAGCGGCTCGTCCGTGCCTTCGAACGCGAGCAGGGTGACGTGCGAGACGGTGTCCGCACCGGCCTCGACGATCTCGCCGGGCGAGGCCGGGAAGACGGTGGCGTGGGCCCAGACGGGGACGCCCTGACGGTGCGCCTCCGCGGTGATCGCGGCGACGGTGGCCCGGTCGAGATCCGCGTACACCTTGATCGCGGAGGCATGGGTGCCGCGGGCCAGCGCGACGGCGATCGGCAGGTCGGTGTCCTTCGTGACCGCCTGCATCCACGGAACCGCGCCGGGCGTCTCGCCCTGGGACACCTGGTGGGTGCGCGGGTCGTCGAAGAAACCAGGCCCCGCCATCAGGGCGGCGTAGCGGATGTCCGGGCCGGGGATCTCGCCGACGAGCGTCGCCCGCGCTAGGTCGCCCACCTGGCGCAGGTCGTCGGCCATGTCGCGGATGGCCGTGACGCCGCTGTGGACGAGCCGGCGCAGCACCGCCTCGGCGGCGGGCCGGTCGGGCGGGGTCGCGATGTGCTGGTGGGCGTCGATCAGACCGGGGATGACGAAACGGCCGTCGAGGTCGAAGACCCGGGCGTCCGCGGGCAGACCCTCGGCGATCACGGCGTCGTCGCCGACGGCACGGATGATCTGGCCGTCGATCACGATCGACGTCGAGCTCCGGGCCGGAGCGCCGGTTCCGTCGAACAGGGTCGCGCCGCGGTACACCGCGACGGAGCCCGTCACCGCGGGCGCGTGCGGGGCCGGTGCGCCCGAAGTCTCGTCCGTCATCTTCACCTCAGTAGTCGCAGTGCCCGGACTCCGGCAGCCGCCGCCGTCCGGGCCGATGGCCGCTTCATGGATCTTGTTACGCTCTACGTAACAGACGTATCGTCTCTCGCAACATGCGCTACCGTACGCTCACATCTCACGACGTCACAAGGAGGGGTCGGAATTGCCCGAGGCACCCCGCAGCGCGGTGGACAAGGCCCTGGACCTGGTCGAAGCCGTGGCCCGCGCGTCCCGGCCGCCGCGTCTCACCGACCTCGCCGAGGAGGTCGGGCTGCATCGCGCGACCGCCTACCGCGTGCTCGTCGACCTGGTACGGCGTGGCTGGGTGCTGCGCGCCGGCGACCGCTATCTGCCGGGCACGGCGGTCCTTCAACTGTCGTCCTCGGCGGCCCGGAACTCGCTCGGCGCCCTCGCCGGCCCGGTTCTCGCGGCGCTGTCCGGACGCACCGGCCTGATGGTCAACCTCCAGGTGCCCGAGGTCGACCGGTCCCGCGTGATCGACGTCGTGCGGCCCGACCGGCTGGCGATGATCAGCAGTCTGAACGGCCAGGCCCTGCCCGTTCACCGGTTCGCCGGCCCGCTCGCCCTCGTCGCCGCCCTCGACCCGGCCGAACGGGGCCCCTATCTGCGCGCCGCGGAGGAGTCCGGGCACCCGCTGGACGGACCCGAAGGGCTGCTGGCCGACATCGCGGAAGCCGAACGCACGGGATTCGCCGTCGAGTACGGGCGCAACGAACAGCCGGTCGCCTCGCTCGCCCGCGCCGTGGTCACCCGCCCGGGTGCGCCGGTCTGCGCCCTCACGCTGGTCGGCCTGGGTCCGGACTTCGACGAGGCCCGACTCCCCGGCCTGCGGGAGCGCCTGCGGGAGGCGGCGGACGAACTGGCACGGATCCTGTCCGGCACCGAGGCCTCCGAGGTCACCGGAAGTACGGGGAGCACAGGGATCACCGGAGCCACCGAGGCCACCGAGGCCACCGAGGCCACCGAGCAAGCGTCTTCGCAGCCCGAGTCCACCTCTTCCCCCTCCACCTCCCCCTCCCCTTCCACGCCCACCGAAGGCCCGGCATGAGCGAGATCCTCTTCCTCGACGGGGCGCAGACGCGTGCCGCCCTCGAACCGCGGCGCGTCCTGGACGCCGTGGCCACGGCCCTCGTCGCCATCGGCCGCGACGAGGTCTCCGTACCGCCGCGCATCGCCGCGCACACCCCGCACGGCCTGCTGGGCGCGATGCCCGGTCATGTGCCCGGTCTCGGGCTCGCGGCCAAGCTGGTCTCCGTGTTCGCCGACCCGGCACGGCCGGGCCGCAGCAGTCACCGGGGGATCGTCGCGCTCTTCGACGAGACCGACGGCCGCCCGCTGGCCCTGATGGACGCGGAGCCGCTCACCGAGATCCGTACCGCCGCGACCGCCACACTGAGCGCCCGCGCGCTGGCCCGTCCGGACGCCGACCGGGTCGCCGTCGTCGGAACGGGCGCCCAGGCGCGCGCCCAGACGGCGCTGCTCGCGGATCTGGACCCCGAGACCCCCGTCCTCGTCGCGGGCCGCGATCCCGGGCGGGCCGCGAGCGTCGCCGCGCTCCACCCCGCCGGCCGGGTCGCGGAGAGCATCGAGGAGGCGGTACGAGGGGCGGGCACGGTGTTCTGCTGCACCGGCGCCGTCCGCCCTGTGATCCGTCGCGCCTGGCTCGCCCCCGGCACCCACGTCAGCTCGGTGGGGGGCTCCCACGGGCCCGAGCTGGACGCCGACACGGTCCGGGACGCCGCTCTCTTCGCCGAGTGGCACGGCGCGGCCACGACCCGGCCTCCGTCCGGCGCCCACGAGCTGCAGGACCTCCCGCCCGACCGGAGCGTGACGCTCCTCGGCTCCGTCCTCGGCGGTGAACACCCCGGCCGGCGCGACGACGACGAGCTCACCCTGTTCAAGTCGACCGGCCACGCCGCTCTGGACGTCGCGGCCGCCCACGTCGCCGACGCCGTTGCCCGCGCGGAGGCGTGGGGCACCCGCGTCGCCCTGTGAGGCGGGGTCCGGGTGCCCTGAGCGGGTCCGGGTGTCCGGTGCGGGCCCGTGGACTTTCCTCCCCCGGTTCGACCATGCTGAAGGGGCTTCCACCGTTTGCGCCGGTCCGGGACGGACCGTGGGCCCGGCGGAGCGGGACGCGAAGGGAGGCCGACGCCCATGAGACGGACCGGAACGGACGGCTGCGGAGTACGGGAACGGCTGGGCAGCGCGCTGTTCTCCCGGGTCGCGGGCCCGGAGGGACCGAAGAACCGCGCCCGTATCCACGGCACCCCCGGCCCCCGCTGGTTCGGCCCGGACCGCCCCATCCGCGCCGTGCACGGGGACGCGTCGATGTTCATCGGCGGCCTGTCCGCGCTGCTGCTCCAGTCGCTGCACCCGCTCGCCATGGCCGCCGTCTCCGCGCACTCGGGCTTCCGCGGCGACCCTTGGGGAAGACTCCAGCGCACCAGCACCTTCCTCGCGGTGACGACGTACGGGACGGCCGAGAGCGCCCAGGACGCCTGCGACCGGGTGCGGGCGGTCCATGAGCGGGTGCGCGGAGTGACCCCGGAGGGGACGCGGTACCGGGCGGCGGATCCCCACCTCCTCGGCTGGGTCCACGTCGCCGAGGTCGACAGCTTCCTGCGCGCGCATCAGCGGTACGGCGCACGACCCCTGTCCGAGGCCGGCCGCGACGCCTACGTGGCGGACACGGCCCGCGTCGCCGCCGCGCTGGGCGTCCTCGACCCGCCCACGACCGTCGCCGAGCTCACGGAACGGCTGGCCGCGTACCGCGGCGAGCTGCGGGCGACGCCGCAGGCACGCGACGCCGCGCGCTTCCTGTTGCTGAATCCGCCGGTGCCGCTCGTGGCCCGCGTGCCGTACGGGGTGCTCGCCGCGAACGCGGTGTCCCTGCTGCCGGCCTGGGCCGCCGCCGAACTCCGGCTGCCCCGGCTGCCGTTGGTCGACAGCGTGTGCGTGCGTCCCCTCGGCAGCGCCTTCACGTCGGCCGTGCGCTGGGCGATGGCGCCGCAGCGCGCCCGAACCGTGCGGGGGGTCGCCTGAGGGCGCCCGTGCCGGCACGTCGGCACGGGCGCCCCTCCCCGGTCGGCCACGAACGCGGTACCGAGTCGGCCAAGTCGGCACACAGGGGACGTCGAGGCCGAAAGACTGTGCGTGTGCTGAGAAATCTTCCGGCCGTTCCGCCCGGTTTCGTCGGTCGCCGGGGCGAACTCGCCCACCTGGACGACGCGTTGGGCGAGGAGCGTGTCGTGACCCTCACCGGGGCCGGCGGTGTGGGCAAGAGCCGGCTGGCGCTGGAGGCTGCGGACCGGGCGCTGCGCGCGGGGGAACGCGGGGTGGCGTGGGCCGACCTGTGGCCGTTGCGGGACGACCGGCTGCTCGTCGCGACCGTGGCCGACGCGGTGGACTTCGCGGACCACACGACCGACCAGGCGCTCGACTCCCTGACCGCGTGGCTGGCCGACCGGGACGCCCTGCTCGTCCTGGACTCCTGCGAGCATCTGGTCGGCCGCTGCCGCCGTCTGGTCGCCCGCCTCATATCGGCGTGCCCGCGCCTGACCGTCCTCGCGACGAGCCGGGAGCCGCTGGATTTCCCCGGTGAACATGTCGTCGCGGTGGAGCCGTTGCCTCCGGCCACGGACGCCGTGGAGATGTTCCGGCTGCATGCGGCCGCCGCGGGCACCCCGTTGTCCTCCCCGGCGGACATGGTGATCGCCGCCCGGCTGTGCGAGCGGCTCGAAGGCATGCCGCTGGCTGTGGAGTTGATCGCCGGACAGCTCGTGCACCGTACGGTCGAGGAGGTCGAGCTCGAACTCGGCCGGCGCCTGGACATCACGGCGGACGGCCCGCTCCCCGGGCCGCCGCGGCACCGGGCGGTACGGACGACGATCGGCTGGAGCCACGAACTGTGCGCGCCCGCCGAACGCCTGCTGTGGGCACGGATGTCGGTGTTCCGGGAGCCGGTGGACGCGCCGACGGTGCGCCTCGTATGCGGCGGGGGTCCGCTCCCCGAGAGCGACGTCGACCGGGCGCTGACGGGCCTGGTGAGGAAGTCGGTGCTGTCGCGGGCCGGTTCCGGGTACCGGATGCTCGACACCGTCCGGGAGTACGGCCGTATGTGGCTCGACCAGGTGGGCGAGAGCCGGGAGTCGGCGGACCGGCACGCCTCGCACTTCCTGGCGATGGCCCGCGAAGCCCACGCCGGCTGGCTGGGAGAACAGCAGGCGCGGTGGTACGCACGGCTCGGCTCGGCGCACGCCGATCTGTGCGCGGCGCTCGACCACCTGCTCTCCGGACGGCCTGACGCGGCCCTCGAACTGACCGGTCTGCTCGCCAGTTCGCCGCGCAGGACACGGGTGACGCCCAGCGCCCACAGGTCACCGCGGAGGGGCTGCTTGACGAGGCACGCCGGGCGGCGGAGGAACTGCGGCACGGCTGTGTCGCCCGCGGTGAGTGGTGGACGCGCTCGTACGCCGACTACCAGCTCGCGCTGATCGCCCTCTTCGAGGACCGCGCGGAGGACGCCACCGCCCACGCCCTGTCGATGCTGGACGGCAAGCGGCGCATCGGGGACAGTTTCGGCATCGCGCTCGGCCTGGATCTGCTGGCCTCCGCCCTCGCCGCCCAGGGCGCGGGCGAACGCGCGGTGGCCGCGTACGCCGCCGGGGAGACGTACTGGAGCGCGGTCGGCCATCCGCAGCGCGGCACCCCCGAACTGGGCCCGGTACGCGCACGCTACGAGGACACGGCCCGCTCCCTCCTCGGCGACGACCGCTACGAGCAGGCCCTTCTGCACTCGGCGCTCAGCGACCCCGAGACCATCCTGCACCACCTCCTCGACGGTCCCCCCAAGGCTTCCTGAGCAAGGCGGGACGGCTCCGGCGTCACGGCGGGCCCTTTCGCTGCATCCGGGGGGCCTTCCCGGGCCGAAGCAGGGGTGAGCCAGGCGGACCGGCCGGGTCCCGGGCGGCTCCGGAATCGAGGCGAGGCCCGTCATGAACCGCTGCCACCGCGCACCGGGCCCGTCCACCCCCGGGTGGGGCATCGCCGACGGAGCGGCGTCCCGCGCTCTCCCGGGAGCCGGGCCGTGGAACTGAGCTCCGGCGACGGGACGGAGAGCGCCGGTGTGGGAGTGACCACCGGTTTCCTGGCGCGCAAGGTCGGAGTGTCGCCCACGACGTTGCGCTCCTGGGACCGGCGGTACGGTCTGGGACCCGCGGTGCGGGCCGACGGCCGTCACCGCCGCTGGTCGCCCGACGACGTGGCCATGGTCCGGGAGATGTGCCGCCTGACGGCCGCCGGTCTGCCCCCCGCCGAAGCCGCCCGCGCGGCGAAGGAGGCGGCTCGCGGCCGGGTCGCCGCGTCGCCGGCCCTGGCGGCACGGAAGGGGGCCGCCGCCCGGACGGAAGCCGCCGCTCGTACGCGGACCGCGGGCCGTACCCAGGCCGCCGCCGGCACGCGGACCGCCGCCCCCGCGCGAACCGGCCTCCGGGGCCCGGAGGAGGCGGCCGCAACGGCTCCGGGTCCGGGAGCTCCGGAATCACCGTCGGGCACCGAGCCGTCAGGGACCGAGTCACCGGGCACCAGGGCTCCGGACACCGGGCCTGTCCCGGGTGACGCGGCCCAGGAAAGCCGGGGTCTCGCCCGCGCCGCCGTCCGGCTGGACGCCCACGCCGTCCAGGCCCGGCTGGCTGCGGCGGTCCGCACGCACGGTCTGGCCCGGGCCTGGGAGGACGTGATGGTGCCCGCCCTGCGGGCGGTGGGCCGCAAGTGGGAGTCCTCGGGGGACCTTTACGTCGAGGTCGAGCACCTTCTGACCTGGCACGTCTCCGCCACCCTGCGACACGCCTACGTCTCCGCGGCGGGACAGGCACCGCCCGCCGCCGCGTCGCCCGTCCTGCTGGCCTGTGTTCCGGGCGAACAGCACACCCTGCCCCTGGAGGCGCTCAACGCGGCACTCGCGGAACAGGGCGTGCCCGCCGTGACCCTCGGCGGCGCCGTCCCGCCCGAGGCACTCATCGCGGCGGTGCAGCGCGTCGGTCCCCCGGCGGTCGTCCTGTGGTCCCAGTCGTGGTCCACGGCGAACCTGCCGCTCGCCCGGCACATCGCCGCCACGCGCTGGGGCGTACGGGGAGCACGGACCCGGAGCCGGATCCTGTTGAGCGGGCCGGGCTGGACCGCCCCGCCCGGACCCGGACTCCTGCGTCCACGTCACCTCGCCGAGGCGCTCCACCTGATCACCGCCCCGGACGACCGGACGACGGATCCGCAGACGCCGGCGGTCTCCTGACCGGGAAGCGCCCCCGCGCCTAAGACCGCTGAAAGGCCGCCAGCCCCTCCAGCAGCCGGTCGACGTCGTCCGCGTCGCTGTACGGCGAGAGCCCGACGCGCAGACCCCCGGTGTCCCCGAGGCCGAGGTGCCGGGACGCCTCCAGCGCGTAGAACGATCCGGCGGGTGCGTGCACCCCGCGGCCCGCCAGGAACGCGGAGGCGTCCACCGCCTTCCGGCCGTCGAATGTCAGCAGCAGGGTGGGCGTGCGCTCGGCCGCCCGGGAGCGGACCGTGACGCCGGGCAGTTCGGCCAGGCCCGCCTCCAACCGCTCGCACAGTGCTCCCTCGTGTCGCTCGATCGCCGCGAAGGCCGTACGCAGACGGTCTCGGCGAGCGCCTGTCGTCTCGCCCGAGAGTCCGGCGAGGACATCGATCGCGGCGGTGGTGCCGGCGAGCAACTCGTAGGGCAGTGTCCCCAGTTCGAACCGTTCGGGCACCGTGTCGGTGGACGGCAGCAGTTTGTCCGGGTGCAGTCGCTCCAGAAGCTCCGGGGAAGCGGTGAGGACACCGTGGTGCGGGCCGAGGAATTTGTAGGGCGAGCACACGAAGAAGTCGGCGCCGAGCCGCGTGACGTCCACGAAGGCGTGCGCCGCGTAGTGCACCCCGTCGACGTAGAGCAGTGCCCGCGGGTGACGGTGGACCAGGCGGGCGATCGCGGCGACGTCGGGCACGGTCCCCGTGAGGTTCGAGGCGGCGGTGACCGCGACCAGCCGGGTGCGCTCGGTCAGCAGGGCGCCCACGACCGAGGGCGGGAGTTCCGCCGATTCCGGATCGAAGTCCGCCCAGCGCACGTGGGCGCCGGCCTGTTCGGCCGCCTGGAGCCAGGGCCGGATGTTCGCGTCGTGGTCGAGACGGCTGACGACGACCTCGTCGCCGGGGGCCCAGTCCTTCGCGAGCGCCCGGGCGACGTCGTACGTGAGCTGGGTGGCGCTGCGGCCGAAGACGACACCGTTCGGACGACCGCCCACCAGGTCGGCGACGGCCTGCCGGAAGCCCTGGACCACGTTCTCCGCGTTCACCTCTCCCGGCGTCAGGCGTCCCCGGATCGACAGCGGTCCGGTGAGCGCGTCCGCGATCGCCCCGGCCACCCGGGCCGGGGTCTGGGTGCCGCCCGGCCCGTCGAAGTGCGCGACACCGGACAGCAGGGCGGGGATCTCGGCACGCAGCGCGCCGACGTCGTACGTCACTCGGACTCCTCACTGGCTGTGTCGCGGCCCGCGCCGGTCGGCCCGGAACGCGGTCCGGCGGGCGGGAGCCCGTGACCGGGCGGGCCCGCACGTTCTGCGGTGATCATGGCAGGAGGCCCACCGCGGTGGGAAGGCGGTGCGCCGCCCGGGCGCGCCCCGAGGAACGACGAACGGCCTGGGGCCGGCAACCGGGAACTCCGGTGCCGGCCCCAGGCCGTGGGTCAGGACGCGCCGAACGGGCCGGGGCCCGTTCAGGCGTGGCGGTGCGATCGGCTGTTGCCCGTCAGCACCCGGTACAGAACCAGGAGGATCAGCGATCCCGCGATGGCGGCTATCCACGTCGACAGGTCGAAGAACCCGTCGATCGAGTCGACGCCGAAAATGACCTTGCCCAGCCAGCCGCCCAGCAGGCCACCCGCCACACCGATCAGCATGGTGATGATGATCCCGCCCGGGTCCTTGCCCGGCAGGAGCAGCTTGGCGATGGCACCGGCAAGCAACCCGATCAGAATCCAAGCGATGATGCCCACAGTTCCTCCATCGTCCGTCCGTACAAGATGTGGCTTCCTCACTCCGTGTGTTCCGTCCCGGCCGGAACAAACCTGTGAACCTCAGACCGTCGCCCGATTCCCCGCCGCCGCGGCCTTGTTCAGTTCGGCGGTGAACTGCGCGCCGGCCAGCAGCGCGAGGTTGGACAGCCACAGCCACACGAGGAAGACGACCAGGCCCGCGAGAGAGCCGTAGAGCCGGCTGTAGGCGCCGAGGACGGAGGCGTAGAGGGCGAATCCGGCCGAGACGGCGAGCCAGAGGACGGCGGCCAGGATGCCGCCGGGAAAGCTGTGCCGACGACGGCGCGCGGGCTGTGGCCCGGTGTGGAACACGACGAGGACCAGCAGGGCCACCAGGCACGTCAAGAGGGGCCAGCGGAGCAGGTTCCAGGCCAGGGCCACCGGGCCGCGGACACCGAGGACACGGCCCGCGGCCTCCGCCACGGGTCCGGTCAGCAGCAGGACGAGCGCGCTCACGACGAGCAGCCCGAGAAGCGCCAGCGCGGTCAGCACCAGCCGGTGCGCGGTGCGCCAGGCCGAGCGGTGGTCCGCCGCGTCGTGCATGCGGTGCAGGGCCCGCCGGAACACCGCGAGGTAGCTCGACGCCGACCACAGAGCGCTGGCCGCGCCGGTGACCAGCAGCGTCCAGGCGGCGGACCGCTGCCGCAGCATCTCCCCCAGCGCCTGGTGCAGCTCGGCCCCCGACTGGGCGGGAGCGTACGCGGTGACGTGCGCGATGAACTGCTCGGCGGTGTCCGGGCTGATCAGGCCGAAGGCGATGACCATGACGAGCAGGGCCGGGAGCACCGCGAGGATCGCGTAGTACGTCAGCGCGGCCGCCCAGTCGGACACGTCGTCGTTCCACATCGAGACCGGGGTACGGCGCAGGGCCGGCCACCAGAAGGCGGGCAGCCGGGGCCCGTACCGGCGCCGCCGCGCCGGGCGGACCGCCTCGATGACACTGTTCATGACTCACCTCTCCGCGCCGGTCCGGCCGGCGTTCCGGACCCCGTGTCCGGCGGAGTCGGTCGAGGCTCTTCTTCCACGCGCGCGTCCCGCTACGCCCGCTGACCTCGCACGCCGCGACGGGCGGGACGCGTGGGCTCGCCTCAGGTCAGGGGGACGAACACGTGGATCGTCTTGCCGCCCCCGGGACACGGCTCGATGGTGACGGCGGTGGAGAGGCGGATGATCAAGGGCCAGCCGTATCCGTTCGTCCGGTGCGTGCGCGGGATCTCGCCGGTGCCGTAGGCCTGCTCGGGGACGATGTCGCTGTTGTCGCGCACGGCGAGCCGTACGCCGTCGTCGGTCGGCGTCGCGTCGAATCCGGCGAGCCCGTCGCCGTGCCGGATCGCGTTGGTGACCAGTTCCGAGACGACGAGCAGCAGGTCGACGACCGCGTCCGGGTTCGGCCCGCCCGTCCGGCCGTGTTCGCGCAGCAGGGCCCGTACGTGGTCGCGTGCCGTCGCGGCGCTCGTGATCGCGGCGCCCGCTCCCGGGCTCGGCCCGTCCGCCGGTGGGCGGTTGGCCGGGTTCATGGCCCGGTCGCCGGGTCCGGGAGTTCCAGCGCCGCTCCGACGCTGTCCGCGAGGACGAAGAAGCCCTCGGTCCCTGTCACGTCGAACAGCCTCCGAACGATGTCGCTGAACGGCCCGCAGACCACCATGAACGTGCCGCGGGCCCGGTGCGCGCGCTGCGCTTCGATGAGGACGTGCAGGATCGACGAGTCGGCGAAGCCGGTGCCGGACAGATCGACCACCGTGCGCTCCGGGCCCGTCCGGCCGGCCAGGCTCAGTGCCTCGTCCAGCCGGAAGGCGCTCTCGTGGTCGATGTCGCCGCCGACGCGCACGACGAAGGCGTCCTGGTCCGCCCCGTGCGTCACGGTGGCTTCCGGCCCGTCGGGCATGGGAACGCTCCTTCTCGTCCGCTCACACGGGCTGCCTCGGCGGGAGGCTCCGGTAGTAGGTCCCGACGCTGGACAGGTACACGGGGTCCGAGGTCTCGCGGTCGGTCCTGAACACCGGCGCCGACTTGATCTCCTCGCGGGTGCAGGCGACGGTGATCTTCTGGGACTCCGTGTCGATGCCGGCGACGACACCCACGGGCACCAGCACGCTCTTGCCGAACACCCAGACGCCGGTGTCGACGACCAGGTGACGCATGCCCGCGTCGTCGGCCTGCCGGTCGACGTGTCCTATGGTCCCGTCGGTCGCCTCGACGCTGTAGCCGGCCAGTTCGTGCGCTTCGGGGTGGTTGAACTCCGGTGCGTAGGACCAGATTCCGTCGATCGTCATGTCTTCCTCCGTGGGCTCGCCGGGTCGTACAGGGCCCCCAATACCCCACTATCCGGCGCGCATTCGACGGAATGCGACGGGCGGAGCGCGAGTCCTGCACCGTTCACCCGCGTGCGTGACCGGGGCCCACGCGCGTCAGCCGGTCCCGGGACTCCGCTCCCCGCCGCTCTCGTCGCGGAGCGCGGTGAGGTGCTCGAGCGTTCCCGTGATCTCCAGCAGCCGGTCCATGCCGCGGGGCCGCTCGTCGAGGTACAGGCGCACAGCCGCGGCGTCGGTGCGGCGACGGATCATCAGCAGGGTGGACAGGCCCATGGAGTCGATGATGCCGAGGCCGGCGAAATCGACGCGCAGTTCCCGGAATCGCCCCTCGGGGTCCCGGGGGGCGACGAGGTACTGGTCGACGGTCCTCATGAGCTCGTCGCACGTCTCGTGGTCGAGGTCTCCGGCGACGCGGATCACGAGTGCGGCGGGCTGGACGTCGACGGTCAGCGTGAAGGCGGGGGGATGTGAAGTGGTCATGCGGGCTTTCCGGGGCCGGGGATCGTGGATGGCGGCGTTCGGTTTCCGAGCGCCTCCCGCGCGTGGGCCAGCGTGCGGCAGGCGCGCGGGAAGTCCTTGAGCTGCAGGGCCAGCAGGTCCAGGGCGGGGTCCAGGCTCCGCGCGGGGACATGGCGGGCGGTGAGGATGTCCGCGGTCCACAGAACGAACCGCGTGAACAGCTCCTCGTCGGCGACGTACAACGACGTGGCCAGGTACTCGACGATGTGCGCGAGGTCCTCGGCGGTGTGCCGCCGCTGCCGTTCGGTGTATCCGCGCAGCGGCGCGAACCGGTCCTCCAGGTCCGCCAGTGTCTGCTTGACGAGCTGGTGGGCCGTCCCGGCGACGATCGTGTATTCCTGGTCGGCCAGGTGCGGGAGGTCGTCCACGGTCTGGTGGACGGCCGGGGGGCGGGGGCGGTCGAGGCCCCGTTCGAGGACCTCCGCCGCGCGCCGGGCGTCGGGCGCCCATCCGTCGGCGCCCAGGGCGCGGGCGTACCGGCCTTCGGGGCCGAAGGCGGCGCCGCCCGCGATGACGGGCACGCCCGCCGCCTGACAGGCCGTGACGGCCATGTGCGCGGTGGGCAGATGGGTGGGGATCGAGGAGGAGAGCGCGACCGCCCTCGGTCCCGTCTGGTGGAGATGCGCGATGAGATGAGGGGTGGGCACGTGAGCGCCGAGGAAGTCCACCCGCCATCCGCGCAGCCGCAGCACCTCCGCGAGGAGCCTGGCCGGCAGGGCGTGCCACTCGCCGTCGACGCAGGCCACGGTGACACGCGGACCGCTCGGGGTCTCGCCGCGGCGGTCGGTACGGTGGGCGAGGACCGCGATGACCCGCTCGTGGATGGCGGTGGCGGTGTGTTCCTGGGCGACGGTGAGCCGGTTGGCCGCCCACTCCGTGCCGACTCTCGCCTGGACCGGGGCGATCAGGTCGAGCAGCACGGTCTCGGCGTCGGCCGACGACTCCAGCGCGTCGAGGACGACGGCCGCGGCCGCGCGCTCGTCGCCCTGGTGGACCGCCGACCACAGATGGTCGCGGGCGGGGCCGAGCGACACGGCCTCGGGGTGCGGTGGGGGTGGTGGGGTCATCCTGTGTACCTGCCCCGAGTGTGGCCGTTCACCGCGCTCAGGTGCGCGTGGTGGGGTGCGGTGACCGCGACCGTCGCCATGTCGTCGTGTCCGCCGCGTCCGACCCATTGCGCGGCGAGCATCTGGATGTGCTCCACCACGGCCTCGGCGGGCATGCCGGCGCACTGCGCGAGTGCCGTCTCCAGCCGCAGGACGCCGAAGAATTCGTCCCCCAGCGGCCCTCCCCTGGCCTCGGTGATGCCGTCCGTGAAGAAGAGGCAGGTCTCGCCGGGCGCCAGTTCGACGCCGACCGTGGTGGAGCTCACGTCCCAGAACGCGCCGATGAGGGTCCCGCGTGTCCTGGCCTGCTCGACCGCGCCGTCGGCCCGCACGATCAGCGGGGCGGGGTGTCCCGCGCTGGTGACCCGCAGATGGACGATGCCCGCGCGGCGCACCACGGAGGCCATGGCCAGGGTGGCGAAGCGGGTGTGGTGGGAGTTCATCAGCGCGCCGTTGAGCAGTCCGAGCAGCCGCTGGTGGTCGTCGGCGAGCGGCAGGAGCGCCTGCACCGTGTTGCGGATCTTGCCGGTCAGCACGGCGGCCTCGAGCCCCTTGCCGCAGACGTCCCCGAGGACGACGAGGGACTCCTGGCCCTCGTCCGCGGCCGGGTGGACGTCGTAGAAGTCGCCGCCGACGCGTTCGGCGTGGCCCGCGGGGCGGTAGCGTCCGGCGAACTCGACCCCGTGGACCTCGTGCAGTCGGGGCGGCAGCAGTTCCCGCATCAGCGTCGCCGTGATGGCGGCCTGTTCGGCGTACATGCGGGCCGCGGACATGGCGGCTCCGGCGCGTGAGGCGAAGAGCCGGGCGAAGATCTCCTCGCTCTCGGTGAAGGCCGCGTGCCGGCTCGACCGGAGCAGGATGAGGGCGCCCGCGGGCACGCCGTGTCCGGGCAGCGGTGTCACGACGGCCGAGCCGACGGGTTCGGTGAACCCCTCCGGCACGACCCATCCGGGAACGGTGGCCGGGTCGATCCAGCGGGACGGTACGGGCGGGAACCCACGCAGGGCCTCGCCGAGCCCCGGCAGTTGTCGTACGTCGTTCTGCACCGTCCGGTGCACCACGGCGCCGTCGGGTCCGCAGAACGTGAGCTGGACCTTGCGCCCGCGCGGCGGGGCGACGATCACGGCGGCGTCGGCGAGGTGCTCGGCGGCCAGTTCCGCCGTCACCTCCATGCACCGTTCGACGTTCAGTGAGGACAGCAGGGCGCTGGAGGCGCCGGCGAGGAAGGTGGCGCGCTCCCGTTCGGTCCTGAGCGCGTCCTCCGCCAGGCGACGGTCGGTGTCGTCGAGCAGCCACCAGACGACGTCGCCGTCGTCCGTGCGGGTGGGGCGCCCTTCGAAGGTGCGGTCGCCGACCGGGCCGTGCACGAACGCGTCCGGACCGGGGTTCCGGGGGCCGGGCACGACGCCCCGCAGACGTGTGTGGCCGTCGGCGATCCACGCGGGGACCACGTCCCGCAGCCATGACCCGGCGATCGCGTCGGGGAAGAGCGTGGCCGCGGCGTCGTTCGTGTCGACCACGCCACCGGACGGGTCTGCGACGACCACGGGGTAGGGGGCGGACCCCCACGAGGCGGCCGTGACGGCGCCGCGCGGGCCGGGGGGAGGTTGCTGGGAAGTGTCCACGAGCAAGGCCCGCAGAGCGAGCCCACCACCTTTCCGGGACGACAGATTGTTTCCGTCCGACAACCATCTCCCGAGGGAGCACGTCGCGGCAAGTCACCCGGGTGAAGTCACCCGAAACGGACCGTTCCGGCCGGTGATGTCCGTCAACGCCGGCGACTGCGCGTCGCCCAGCCGCCGCCGACGCCGGAGAGGTGAAGGGCGAGCAGGGCGAGCCCTATGAGCATGACATTGGTGGACGTGAACACGTGATTGGTCGAGACGTCACCGGCATTGATCAGGAACGCGATGAACAGCAGTACGGCGGCGGCGATGCCGAGCATGAGGACTCCTTGTGAAGGTCCGGCCGTCGAGGTGAAGGTCCGGTCGTCGAGCGATGGAGTCCGGATGCCCCGAGAAGGCCGCCCGACACCGCGCGTGTGACGAATTCGTCGGATCCACCACCCGGAGGCAGGTGCAACCGCGTGGCGACTTTCCACGGAAGTGAAGGACAAAAGGCACGAAGAGGGCACCATTCGGCGGTGCTCCCCGGTGCATGAAGGGACGGGCGATGAAGCTCCAGGACGAACTGCCCCTCGATCACCACCTGGCCGCCGTCTACCGGTGGGGCGCCGCGTTCTGCGGGGTGGTCCTGCTCGTCTTCGGCAGTCTCGGCTTCGCCGACGAGCTCAGTCCGTTCGACACCAACGGGGACAGCGTCGCGGGCATGTCGAGCAACGGCGCCCTGAGCCTGATCTCCGTGGCCGTCGGCCTGTTCCTGATCGCCGGTGCCGTCATCGGCGGAAACGTCGCCTCGACGCTCAACATGGCGGTGGGAACCCTGTTCCTGCTCAGTGGATTCGTCCACATCTTCATCCTCGACCGCCCCGCCAACATCCTCGACTTCGGCATGACCAACGTCGTCTTCAGCTTCGTCATGGGGCTGGTGATCCTGACGTTCGGCATGTACGGGCGCGTGTCGAGCAAGCTGTCCCACGACAATCCGTACTGGCAGCACCGTCACCCGCACGAAGCCGCCCGGGAATCCCTCGCCCTCGGCGCCGGCCCGGCCCCGAGAGGCGCGCTTCCGGCCGGCGCGGAGCGCGGCGGGCGGCACTTGACCTGGGCGGATTCACCCGGCAAGCGCCGCCACGGGCCGCCGTCCTAGGAAACGCTCCCGGCCGTAGCCCCCACGCCCTCACGGGCGACCGCGCCCTCCACCGGGCCGGTCGCCCGCCACACGCTCTCGTGGTCCTCGGCCAGTCCGAGCCCGGCCAGGCCCTTGAGATGGCCCAGCACGGTGGAGCGCCGGAAGCCCACGGCCTCGGTGAGTTCGGCGACCTCGGCCCCGCCGGCGCCCGCTTCCGCCAACCGCTCCCACGTGCGTACGGCGTGACGGCTCAGACCGCTTTCGGTCACCGTCCTGGACACGGCCTCGGCCCGTTCTCCGTTCGCGTCCTGCCCGGGAATGGGAGGCTGGGCGCGCGCGGGCCGCGGGTCGGCCACGGCCGCGCCCACCTGCTCCCGGATCTCACGCGGCGATCTCCTCGGTCCGACCGGACGGGGCGTCATGTTCACCTTGCGGTGCCTACGGCCTTTGCTGTGTCGGCTCATCGATTCCTCATCTCCGCCTCGACGATGCTCACAGCAGGAGAACGAGCGGGAGCCGACTAGGTAGTTCAGCCGTTCGAAGGACAGGAACCGCGTGGCGTTCAGTGGAGCGGGCCGGACACACCCAGGGTCCTGCCGTTCAGCGTCCGCACCTCGGTGTGCGGCCGGACGAGCGGCGGGACGGCCGCGGACACCGCCTTCGGCGAGGGCGCCGGGGACGTCCCGCCCGCCAGCAGCCCGGCCTGCCGCGCGTCCCGGCGCTGCTCTCCGGCCGCGAGCAGGACGTCGGCCGCGGCGACGGCGTCGCGCACACGGGTCGTTCCCGTCATCACACACAAGGTGTACGTGACGTCCTCCAGTCCGCGGGCCGTCTCCGGAGTCTCCTTCTCGGCGTACGCGATCTTCAGGGCCGCGTAGCGGGTCAGCAGCCTCCGGACAACCTTCGGGTCGGGCACGAGCACGGCGAGGGCTCCTCTCTCGAGTTTCCGACCGTGTGCCCGGGTTCGGGACGGTTCATTCGCAACATCCGCACCGGACAACCTATTTGGCCCAACGCCGTCTCACTGACGGAATCCCGTCGCCCCCGCCCGTCACGTACGGAACCGGTCGGCGCCCGGGGCGAAAGGTGTGACACGGGTGAACCAGGGCACTTGGAGGCACCATGACGACTTCCACGACACCCCAGTACACGGTCCCCGGCATCAGCACGCAGGACGGCGGTCGGATCATCGATGTCCTGAGCATGCGGCTGCATGCTCTCAACGACCTGTCGCTCACGCTGAAACACATCCACTGGAACGTGGTGGGTCCCCACTTCATCGCCGTGCACGAGATGCTCGACCCGCAGGTGGACCGCGTACGTGACATGGCGGACGACGCCGCCGAACGGATCTCCGCCCTCGGCGGGGTTCCGCACGGCACACCGGGCGCGCTCGTCGCCGAACGGACCTGGGACGACTACAGCGTGGGCCGCGCCGACGCCATCGCCCACCTCGGCGCCCTCGATCTCGTCTACACCGGGATCGTGGAGGAGCACCGCGCGGCCGTGGCCGAGGTCGGCAGGATCGACCCGGTGACCGAGGACCTTCTCATCGAGCAGCTCCGCGCGCTCGAGCAGTTCCAGTGGTTCGTCCGGGCGCACCTGGAGAGTGCCGGCGGGTCGCTGTCACATGCCGGTGCCCGCACCGAGCGTGAGGCGGCGCGCTCGGCGGGGCAGGGCGCCACGCGCTAGGGGCGACGACGCCGGCCCGCACCGACGGGGGCCCGGACCGGGAGCACGGGTCCGGGCCTCCTCGCGGTCGGCGCGGCCGCCGGGCCGGTCAGGCGCGGTCGATGTAGCTGCGCACGGTCGTTCCGGAGCTGTCGCTGTGCACCCGGACGAGGTCCGAGAGGAAGTGCACGAGCAACAGACCCCGTCCGCCGATCTGATCGGGATGCGCGGGGTGCCGGCCGGCCAGCGGATCGCTCAGCCACCCCTTGTCCCGCGTCTCGCACACGATCTGCTCGCCTTCGGCCCACATCCTCAGGGTCCCCGAACCGCCCCCGTGCACCACGCTGTTGGTCGTCAGCTCCGCGACGACGAGGTTCAGGTCCTGGAGGCGGGCTCCTGACATCCCCCAGGCCCGGGCCTCCGCCAGGGCGAAGTCGCGCGCGGCGGGAAGGAGTTCGGCGTCGAAAGGAACCGTCGCCGCTCCCGGCGGACGGCGCAGCACGTCGTTGAAGCGGGCCAGCACACCGTCCGGGTCGTAGGCCGCGCTGACGCACTGCCGCCCGGCGCCGATCACGACGGGGTGGGTGGCATGGGCGTCGGCGATCACGCCCGAGTCGAGGGCACGGGCGTCGTACGGGCAGAGGATGGTCACGTCCCGTCCGGCGAACGCCCGGTTGATCAGGGCTTCGTGCTGGACGCAGGCCGGGTACTCCACCGCCGTGCGGCCGGCCCACACGGGCTCGCCGATGATCCGTACATGGACGCCTCGGTGGACGTCGGCGAACGCCCGCAGAACGGAGGGGATGATCCGGCCGGGGTTCCGGCCGGCCCGCTCCATGTCGATCCAGCGGACGCCGGCACCGAGCGGTCCCATCGCGTCGCGGACGAGGCCGAGTCGCGCGGCGGGAACGGCCACCGCCACCGGCTCCCCCGCGGCTACGCCGTCGGAGACGAACCGTGTCATCTCCTGCACGTACTCGAGGTCGTCGCGGTAGATGAGCGCGGGATGGACGAAGGGTTCGGCTTCGCCGTGGAGTGCCGCCGTCGTCATGCCACGACCACCGCCGCGCCCAGGGACCGGCGTGCGGCGAGCGGTCCCGCGTCGGGGTACGCCAGAGGCGAGCGCGTCTGCGCCCGGCCGACTCGTCGCTCGATACCCACGGACTCACCCCGTGACCCATTTTACTTCGCCGCATCCGAACGGTGTCCCCGGGAGGAATATCCCTGACCTGGGGTCAGGGGGAGGCGGGACGTACGCGTTCCGCGGAATTCCCGAAACCGGGTGGCATGAGTGGTGTGAGGCAGGGCAGACGGGCCCTGTCATCAATTCCTTAGGACGATGTGGGGTGGACGGCATGGCAGCCGTGGCGGCAGTGAGGGCGACGGACACGGCGCACCAGGCAGCGACGGTCACGGAAGGTGTCCTTCCGCAGATCGACGAACCCCTGAAGATCAGCCCGAAGGACGCGCGTGAGCTGTCCCGTCAGTTCTTCGACCGGCTGTCCGTACTGGAGGAGGGGACGCATGAACACCAGTACGCACGCAACACCCTCATCGAGATGAACCTCTCCCTCGTCCGGTACGCCGCGGCACGCTTCCGCAGCCGCAGCCAGGGTGAGATGGAGGACATCGTCCAGGTCGGCACGATCGGGCTCATCAAGGCCATCGACCGTTTCGAGCTGTCCCGCGAGGTCGAGTTCACGTCCTTCGCGGTTCCCTACATCGTCGGCGAGATCAAGCGGTTCTTCCGCGACACGAGCTGGGCCGTGCATGTGCCCCGGCGGCTTCAGGAGGCCCGCGTCGAGCTGGCCAAGGCGACGGAGGAACTGCGCACCCGCCTCGGCCGCACGCCCACGACCCGTGAACTGTCCGAGCTCATGTGCCTGTCCGAGGAAGAGGTCATCGAGGCCCGCAAGGCGTCGAACGGCTACAACTCCTCGTCCCTCGACGCCGCTCTCACGGCCGACGGCGGTGCGGACGGCGAGGCTGTCCTCGCGGACTTCATCGGCGAGTTGGACCCGTCACTCGAACTGGTCGAGGACTTCAACTCCCTGGCTCCCCTGATCGCCCAGCTCGACGACCGGCAGCGCCGGATCATTCATCTGCGCTTCGTCGAGGAGCGCACCCAGGCGCAGATCGGTGAGGAGCTCGGTATCTCGCAGATGCATGTCTCCCGGCTGATCACCCGCATCGTCAAGCGGCTGCGCGCCGGGCTGCTCGATCCCGCGGTCGCCTGACGTTTCCGCACGTGACAGCGCGTACGACTCTCCCGTCGGCCCGCCCAGGACTCCGGTCCGCGGCGGGCCGACGGGATTTCCCGTACCCGGGGGCCCGCCCACCGGGACCGAGAGGGTCCTGTGTATCCCGTTCACGCGAGGTTATTCCTGTGACCGGCGATATTTTCGGCCCCCTGGAGAATTCCCTCCGACGCTTTGTTCCGCCCCCGCTCCCTGGGTTAGCCTGCGGCGTATTTTCTTGATGGGATGACCCGTGATCTGCGGGAATCCCACGGGCAGGCAGGGGGGCCGCCCGTGGGCCCGGCGCGGTTCCGAGTTCCGTGACACGGGACTCCAGGGGAGCGGAACGAGGGTGGCCATGACCAGGGCAGCGAGCGGGACGTCCGTACGGACGCCGGGTGAACAGGAGTTGCGGCAACTGCTGGCCGGTCTCACCGCGGTGCGCGACGGCGACTTCGGCACCCGGCTCCCCGACGAGGCCGGCGGCCTGCTGGGTGACATCGCCACCGTCTTCAACGGCATGGTCGACCAGCTCTCGGTGTTCACCTCGGAAGTGACACGGGTGGCCCGTGAGGTGGGTACGGAGGGGACGCTCGGCGGCCAGGCGGAGGTACCGGGGGTCTCGGGCACCTGGGCCGACCTCACCGACTCCGTCAACGCCATGGCGGGCAATCTCACCACGCAGGTCCGGGACATCGCGCAGGTGGCCACCGCGGTCGCCAAGGGTGATCTCTCGCAGAAGATCGACGTGCCCGCCCGCGGCGAGATCCTGCAGCTCAAGGAGACCGTCAACACGATGGTCGACCAGCTCTCCGCGTTCGCCGACGAGGTCACCCGCGTCGCGCGCGAGGTCGGCACCGACGGACGCCTCGGCGGCCAGGCCCAGGTTCCCGGGGTCGGCGGGGTGTGGCGTGATCTCACCGACTCGGTGAACTTCATGGCCGGCAACCTCACCGCCCAGGTCCGCAACGTGGCCCAGGTCACCACCGCGGTGGCCCAGGGAGATCTCTCGCAGAAGATCACCGTGGACGCCCGCGGCGAGATCCTGGAACTGAAGAACACCATCAACACGATGGTCGACCAGCTCTCCGCGTTCGCCGACGAGGTCACCCGCGTCGCCCGCGAGGTCGGCACCGACGGGCGCCTCGGCGGCCAGGCCGACGTGAAGGGCGTCAAGGGCACCTGGCGCGACCTCACCGACTCGGTGAACTTCATGGCCGGCAACCTCACCGCCCAGGTCCGCTCGATCGCCCAGGTGGCCACGGCGGTGGCCAAGGGCGACCTGTCGCAGAAGATCACCGTGGACGCCCGGGGCGAGATCCTCGAGCTCAAGGAGACCATCAACACGATGGTCGAGCAGCTCTCGGCGTTCGCCGACGAGGTGACGCGTGTGGCCCGCGAGGTCGGCACCGCGGGCAACCTGGGCGGACAGGCCACCGTGCGGGGTGTCTCGGGCACCTGGAAGGACCTCACCGACAACGTCAACGTCATGGCGTCGAACCTGACCGGTCAGGTCCGCTCCATCGCGCAGGTGGCGACCGCCGTGGCCCGCGGCGACCTCTCGCAGAAGATCACCGTGGAGGCGAAGGGCGAGGTCGCGGCGCTGGCCGACGTCATCAACACGATGGTCGACACCCTGTCCGCGTTCGCGGACGAGGTCACCCGCGTCGCCCGCGAGGTCGGCACCGAGGGGCGGCTCGGCGGCCAGGCGCACGTGCCCAATGTGGCGGGCACCTGGAAGGACCTCACCGACAACGTCAACTCGATGGCCAACAACCTCACCGGGCAGGTGCGCAACATCGCCCTGGTGACGACGGCGGTGGCCAAGGGCGACCTCTCCAAGAAGATCGATGTCGACGCCCGCGGCGAGATCCTCGAACTCAAGACGACCATCAACACGATGGTCGACCAGCTCTCCGCCTTCGCCGCCGAGGTCACCCGCGTGGCCCGGGAGGTCGGCAGCGAGGGCAGGCTCGGCGGCCAGGCCGAGGTGGAGGGCGTCTCGGGCACGTGGAAGCGGCTGACCGAGAACGTGAACGAACTGGCCGGCAACCTCACGCGCCAGGTGCGCGCGATCGCCGAGGTCACCGGTGCCGTGGCCGAGGGCGACCTGACCCGGTCCATCACCGTGGAAGCCTCGGGCGAGGTCGCCGACCTGAAGGACAACATCAACTCCATGGTGGAGTCGCTGCGGGAGACCACGCGCGCCAACCAGGAGCAGGACTGGCTCAAGACCAACCTGGCCCGTATCTCCGGTCTGATGCAGGGATACCGCGACCTGGACGTGGTGGCCGACCTCATCATGGACGAGCTCACCCCGCTGGTCGCCGCGCAGTACGGCGCCTTCTACCTCGCCGAGGAGACCGCGAAGGGCACGGAACTCCGGCTGGTCGGGTCGTACGGCTATCCCGACGAGGACGGGCGTCCCACTCGTATCCCGCTCGGCCGCTCGCTCGTCGGGCAGGCCGCGCGCAGCAGGCGGGCGATCACCGTGGACGAGGTCCCGGCCGGCTACGTCACCATCTCCTCGGGGCTCGGCCGGACCGCGCCGACCGCGCTGGTGGTCCTACCCATCGTCGTCGAGGAGCAGGTGCTCGGCGTCATCGAGCTCGCCTCGGTCACCCGCTTCACCCAGGGCCACCGGACGTTCCTGGAACAGCTCATGGAGACCATCGGCGTCAACGTCAGCACCATCGTGGCCAACGCCCGCACCGACGAGCTGCTGGGCGAGTCGCAGCGCCTGACCGCCGAACTCCAGGCCCGTTCCGAGGAGTTGCAGGTCCAGCAGGACGAACTCCAGCGCTCCAACGCCGAGCTGGAGGACAAGGCCTCCCTGCTCGCGACACAGAACCGCGACATCGAGGCGAAGAACCTCCAGATCGAACAGGCCCGGCAGGAACTGGAGGCACGGGCCCAGCAGTTGTCGCTGGCGTCCAAGTACAAGTCCGAGTTCCTCGCCAACATGAGCCACGAGCTGCGGACCCCGCTCAACAGCCTTCTCATCCTGGCCCAGTTGCTGGCGCAGAACCCCTCGCGCAACCTCACGGCGAAGCAGGTCGAGTACGCGGGCATCATCCACTCCGCCGGCTCCGACCTGCTCCAGCTCATCAACGACATCCTGGACCTGTCGAAGGTCGAGGCCGGCAAGATGGACGTGACTCCCGAACGGGTCCGGCTGCGCCAGCTCCTGGAATACGTCGAGGCCACCTTCCGCCCCATGACCTCGCAGAAGAGCCTGGAGTTCACCGTGAGCACCGCTCCCGGGGCCCCGGTGGACCTGCTCACCGACGACTCCCGGCTGCGGCAGGTACTGCGCAACCTGCTGTCGAACGCGGTGAAGTTCACGGAGCGCGGCCGGGTCGAGCTGCGCATCGAACCCGCGTCCGACCAGGAGATCCCCGCCGGCGTACGGCGCGGCGACACGATCGTCGCCTTCCGGGTCAAGGACACCGGGATCGGCATCCCGGAACAGCAGCTGGAGACGATCTTCGGCGCCTTCCAGCAGGCCGACGGCACCACGAGCCGCAAGTACGGCGGCACCGGTCTCGGTCTGTCGATCACCCGGGAGATCGCCCATCTGCTCGGCGGAGCGGTCACCGTGGACAGCACGCCCGGACAGGGCAGTACGTTCACACTGTTCCTCCCGGTGGCCCGGCCCGAGTTCGAGGAGCTGCTGGCCGGCGGCCGGGCGCCCGAGTCCGCGCCGCACGAGGACGCCTCGGCGCACTCCGAACAGCGGCACACCGCTCCCGGCTCGACGGGCCTGCCCCGCCAGCATCGGCGCCGGCTCCTGGTCGTCGAGGAACGGCCGCGGGGGCTGCTGACACTGGTGGCCGAGAGCGCCGTCGGGGATGTGGCGCGCAGCCGTGACGAGGGCGACGCGCGGGAGAGCGTCGACGTCGTCACCGTCGTCGGGGCGCAGGAGGCGGCCAGTGCCCTGGCCGCGGAACCGTGGCACTGCGTCGTGCTCGAACTCGGCATGCCGGAGGGCGAGACCGCCCGGTTCCTCGAAGCGGTGGAGGGCGACTCGGCCCTGGCGACCGTGCCCGTCCTGGTCCACAACGGCAGCCGGGTCGACCTCGCGCAGGAGCAGGCGCTGCAGTCCCGCTCGGGCGCCCGGTCGCTGGAATTCCTGTCCAGCCTCGACGAGTTGCGCGAGCGGATCGCGCTGCACCTGTCCGCGGACCAGCCGGGCGACGTGGTGCCGCTGGTCCGCGCCGAGGAGGCCAGGAGCCGGCCCGCGCGGCCGATCGACAGCGCCTTCCAGGGCCGTACGGTGCTCGTCGTCGACGACGACGCCCGCAACCTCTTCGCGCTCAGCGGGATTCTGGAGCTGCACGGCTTCCAGGTGCTGCACGCGGAGAACGGCAGGAAGGGCATCGAGACGCTGCTGAGCCGGCCCGAGGTCGCGCTGATCCTGATGGACGTGATGATGCCCGAGATGGACGGGTACACCGCGACCGCCGAGATCCGCAAGATGCCGCGGTACGCCGACCTGCCGATCATCGCGGTGACGGCGAAGGCCATGCCAGGCGACCGGGAGAAGAGCCTGCTGTCGGGTGCCAGCGACCATGTCACCAAGCCGGTCGACACCGACGACCTCATCGCGTGTGTCCGACGCTGGCTCGGGGCGTGACATGACACCCGGACCCCTCCGCCGCGGCAGCGCGGCGGGACATCCTCCGCCGACTCCCCTCCCCCGCCCTCCCCGGGGCCGCCGCCGAGGAGCGGTCGCACGATGAACAGTCCTGAGGCAACCGGCGCGCACGTCCCCGAGCCCACGGAGGACGGCACGGACGCCGGGCGGTCCGGCGAACTCCCGGGCGTGGCCCGGACATCACCGGTGGGCCGGCTGGCCGCCACCGTCGAACGCCTGCGCCGCGAGGTACGGACCGCGCAGGCGGAGGCCGACGGGCGCGCGCTGATCGAGCTGGCCAAGGGCATCCTGGTCGAGCGTCTGGGCTGCGGACCGGCCCAGGCCGCGCGCCAGCTCGCCGAGTTGGCCGAACAGGCCAAGGTGCCGCAGCTCCAGCTCGCGGTCGAGATCATCAACCAGGCGGCGCACGACCGGCTTTCGGAGGTGACCGGCACCTTCCTCTCCGCCGCGGCGGAGCATCCGCCGAAGGAGGACGCCTCCGCGGTACGGCTGCGCGCGGCCGAGAGCGGCGCGCTGGCGGCGGGCGACAGCCAGGCGGTGGCCGACTCCCTGCTCCAGCACGCGCTGACCCCGCTCGGGGCGGTCGCCGTGGCCATCTGGGCGGCGGACGCCGACGGTTCGCTGTCCCTGGCGGGCAGCGCCGGGTTCTCGGCGGGCGAGGCCCGGCGCTGGCGCTACGTCCCCCCGGGCGTCGCGACGATGGCACGCCGGGCCCTGGCCGACCGTACGACGCAGTGGGCGGGCTCGCTGGCGGACACCGGGCTGCCGTCCATCGGGCACGCGGACCATCCGGGCGGCGGCCGGGTCGCGGTACCGGCCGGATCGGGAGGCCGGATCCACGGCGTCCTGGAGATCGCGTGGCCGTCCGCCCTGAAACCTCAGCCGCCGCAGGTGGTCCGTCAGGTCGAGGCACTGGCCGAACTGTGCTCGCACACGCTGGAGACGCACGCGCTGCCGGGCGACTGCGCCGACGTGCGGGGAACGGCCGACGTCCGCGAACTGATCGACCTGGTGGACGGGTTGCACGATCCCGCGCTCGTGCTGGTGCCCCAGCTCGACGACCAGGGAAGACTCACCGACTTCCGCATCCGTCATGTGAACGGCCGCTTCCTCGATCCGGCCGGCCGGCCGCGGGGCACCGTGCAGGGGGCGCTGCTCCTCGAGGCCTACCCGCTGGCCGCCGGGGACAGCGGCCTCTTCCAGTGCGTCGAGCGCGTCTACGCCACCGGGGAACCCTTCCGGGCGCGGCGCATGGATCTGACGGCGCTGGTCGACCAGGTGCGGCTGTCCGCCGTGGCCGACATAAACGTCAGCCGGCACGGCGGAACCGTGCTGCTCATCTGGCGCATAGAGGACGAGACGGCACGGCTGGCGAGTCTGCTCCAGCACGCCCAGCGGCTCGGCAGGATCGGCGGTTTCGAGGAGAACCTGCTGACCGGCGAGACCGTCTGGAACGACACGCTCTTCGATCTGTACGGCCGCCCCACGTCGGGCGCCCCCGTGCCGCTGGAGGAACTGGCCGCGCACGCCCACCCGGACGACGCCGTCACCATCGGCCGTTTCCTGCGGACCGTCCTGCACCACCGTCGGCCGGCGTCCGCCGCGTTCCGGCTGCAGCGTCCCGACGGCGTGACCCGGCACATCCGCGTGGTGGCCGAGCCGGTGCTCGACGCCGACGACCGGCTGTTCACGGTCCGCGGGGCCTACCAGGACATCTCGGCGCAGCACTGGACCGAGGTGGCGCTGGCCGTCACCCGCGACCAGCTCGCGCACACCGAACAGCAGGCGCACGAACGCAACCGGCTGACCCTCCAGCTCCAGCACGCGATCATGCCGCCGGACCGGGCGCCGTTGCGGGCTCCGGGCCTCGACGTGGCGGTGCGCTACCGGCCGGCGGAGACGGAGCAGCTCGTCGGCGGCGACTGGTACGACGCCGTCGTGCTGTCCTCCGGTCTGGTCCTGCTGTGTGTCGGCGACGTGGCCGGTCACGGGATAGAGGCGGCGACCAGCATGGTGGTGCTGCGCAACGCGCTGCGCGGACTCGCCGTGACGGGCGCGGGGCCCGGTCAGTTGCTGTCCTGGCTCAACATCGTGGCGCACCATCTGACGGGCGGGATCACCGCCACCGCGGTCTGCGGAATCTACGATCCGCGCCGCCGTGTCCTGCGCTGGGCGCGGGCCGGACATCTGCCGCCCGTTCTCGTCCGCGACGCGGACGCGGGCCCGCTGCCGCTGATCAAGGGCATCCTGCTCGGTGCCGTCCCCGAGGCGACGTTCGAGGAGGACGAGGTGCAACTGGAGCTCCACGACACGCTGTTGATGTACACGGACGGTCTGATCGAACGGCGTGACCGCTCGGTCGAGGTGTCGCTGCGCCAGCTTCTCACCGCGGCCCGTACGACGTCCGGGACGCTGGACCACCAGCTCGACCGGCTCCTGACGTACAGCAGGTCCGACACCGACGACGACACCTGCATCGTCGGCATCCGGGTGGAGTAGGGCCGTACGAGATGCGGCCCCGCCGACAGCCGGGGGGAGTGGCTGCCTGCGGGGCCGTGCAGCTCGGGTTTCGCCAGGGGGGTAGCTTCCCGAACTGTCTCAGGATGCTGGTGCCCCGCTCCAGGCGAAGCATGCACACGAGTTTCGGGCCGGCTTTCCGCTCGTATGGCGGAGCGATCGGCTCAGGAGGGTTCACGCAGGGTACGCAGCAGGGGCTCCAGGGAGTCCGTGACGCAGCGCGCGGGAACACCGGCCTCCCGCAGTGTCCGCGCTCTGGCCGGGTGGCGGGCGTATCCGAGGAACCGGACACCGGCCCGGCGCGCCGCCGCGTGGTCCTCGGGAGCGGCGCCGATCATCAGCGAGACGTCCGGCTCGGCCCCCATGGCGCTCAGGGCGCGTTCCAGGGCGGCGGGACGGGCCGCGGGCGTTCCCGGGTGCGGCGCGCGGCCGAATATGTACGGAGTGAAGCGGGGCGTGAGCCCGCGGGCGTCCAGGTACGAGGTGACGGCCCTGGCCGAGGTGCCGGTCGCCACGGCGAGCCGCGCCCCGACCGCCGCCCAGGTGTGGATCAGCGGATCCGCGTACGCCGTCGGCATGGCGGTGCGTACCGCCTCCAGCTCGGTCCCCGTCAGCCACGCGTCGAGCCGGGCGAGTGCTTCGCCGCCCGGGTGCCGTCCGGCCACCGCCGTCAGAACGCGGTAGGGGTCCGCGGGGTGGCGCTCCTCCTCGGTGAGCACCGCGCTCAGGTCCGGTTCCGTCAGCCGGTCGAGCCGGGCTCGCGCGAGGGCCGTCGCGGAGGGCCCGGAGAAGAGCTGACAGATCGGGCCGTCGAAGCCGAAGACGACATACCGCGTCCGCGCGACCAGTTCCCGAACGTTCTCGATCCGACTCGTCACCACCAGGGTCTGTCCAGTCCCGGCCGTCACCAATCGAGCGAGTGTCGGCCAGTCGCCGCGCACCGTCGCGGCTCCGGCCGCACCGGCGGTCGCGGGCCGGGACAAGCCGGGACGACCGCCGTCAATGGGCCATGTCCGCGAGATGCGGGACCACGCGGGTCAGCCGCAGGACCCCCCACAGGACCAGCCCCGCGCCGATCAGCTCGGGCAGCAGCCACCAGCCCGTACGGATCGTCTCGTCGAAGAGCGTGACACCGAGTACGAGGCTGAGCGTCGCGTCGCCGATGGTCAGCGCGGGCTGCGAGGCGGCCAGCGGGCCCGCCTGGAGGGCGTTCTCCAGAAGCAGGACGGCGGCGATCCCGGTCAGGGCGAATCCGTAGGTCTGCCAGACGCCCAGGAAGGCGGCGAACCCGTCGTCGCGGAGCGTGCCCATGGCCGATTTGAGCAGAGCGGCGGTGAGCGCGTTGCTGATGGCCGACGCCGCTCCGAGCACGGCGGCGCGGAAGAGCGGCGGGCGGCCCGGACGGGCGACGACGACCGCGACCGCCACGCTTCCCAGGCACGCGATCAGCACCGGGATCCAGCGCTCCATGGAGGCGTCGGACTGTGCTCCCGAGGGAGCGGCCGCGAGGAGGACGAGACCGAGTCCCGCCACCACACCGGCGACGGCCTGCCATCCCGCGCGCGACAGACGGCGGTGCAGGAGCGGGACGGCGATCATCAGGGCGAAGGGCAGCTCCAGGATGAACAGGGGCTGCACCAGGGACAGCGGCCCGTTCGCCAGCGCGAGGGCCTGGAACAGCGCCGCCCCGATCACCCCGGCGATGCCGATCAGCCACGGCGGCTGCCGGGCCAGCCGGATGATCAGCCGCAGCCCGCCGCCTTCGCTGACGCGGGCGGCGGCCTTGCGCTGGAACGCCGTGCCCATCGCGTTGCTGGCGGCCCCGAGGAGCGCGAACAGCACGGCCAGTCCGGTCACCCCTCCACCATGCCCCGGGAGGGGACCCGGGGCCTCTCCCGGGCGCCGGTGGGATGGATCGCCGACGACGGGGCATCCGCCCTGTGGAGCCCCGTCATCTCATCCCCGTGGTGGCGGGGCTTCGTGCCGCTCCCACCACGCCGGCTCTCCTCGCCGGTCCCCCGTCCGGGCCGTTCCCGACGGCTCCGGCCCGCACACTCGGGCCCGCACGATCCCGCCCGCACGATCCGGCCCGCACGCTCGGGTCCGCCCGTGTCCGCGAGCCGATCAAAATGCGCGACGGCGGGGAAGGGAGGAGCGTGGTGGCGAAGAGAGGAGTGCCATGGCCACGAAGGCCGCGTCCGGTCGGCGGGACGACCACCGGGGATGGCTGCGCGGCTCGCCCCCTCCGCGCTGGGTACGGCTGCTCCCACCGGTCCTGCTGGTGGCTGTCCTCGTAGCGGAACTCGTCAGCAGCGTGCCCCCGGACATCGGCTTCCTGCTGGGAGCCATCCCCTCCCTGGCGGTCCTCTCCTACGGCCCGCTGGCGACCGCGGGCTTCGGCGCGCTCGTCGTGGTCCTGTTGAACGTCCCCGCCCTGCATCTCAACCATCCGGGCAACGCGGACCTGCTCACCATCACCTTCATCGCCGTGCTGAGCGTGTTCGTCGCGCTCGTCCGCAGCCGGAGGGACGCCCATCTGGTCACCGTACGGTCGGTCGCCGAAGCCGCTCAGCTCGCCGTACTGCCCCCGCTGCCGGAACGGGTCGGGCCGGTCCGCTGCGCCGGGCTGTACCGGCCCGCCCAGCGGGAGACGCTGGTCGGCGGCGACTTCTTCGAGGTGCGGGACGGGCCGTTCGGGGTCCGGGCCGTGATGGGCGACGTACAGGGACACGGGCTGTCGGCCGTGGGGACGGTCGCCTCGCTGCTGGGGGCGTTCCGGGAGACGGTGCTGGACCAGCGTGACCTGGAGGCGGCCGCGGCCCGGCTGGAACGCAGGCTGGTGGTGGACTCGGCGTCGGTCGATCACGCCGAGCTGTTCGCCACCGCGCTGCTCCTGGAGTTCCCGCCGGGCACCGACACCGTACGGATGGTGTCCTGCGGGCACCCCGCGCCGCTGCTGTTGCGCGGGGCGAAGGCGCTCGAACTGGACACCGAGCCGGGGCCTCCGCTGGGGCTCGGATTCTTCGAGCTGTCCCCGCCGAAGGGGAGCACGGTGGAGCTGGACCCCGGCGACCGGCTGTTCATGGCCTCGGACGGCGTGAGCGAGAGCCGGGACGCGAGCGGCGCCTTCTACCCGCTGCCCGAGCGGCTGACCTCGTTCGCCGAGGAGCCTTCGGACGCGCTCGTCGACCACCTGTGGGAGGACCTCCTCCGGTTCTGCCCCTCGATCCGCGACGACGTCTCCGTCCTGGTCCTGTCGCCCCGGCCCCGCGGCGACCGGAACGACGGCGACAGGGAGGAAGTCGCCGGGGCGACCGCCGACAGCCACCGCGAGAGCACCGGCGGCTGACGGTCGTCCGTCGTGTCGTCGCCGCGCATGTCAGGCCGTCGCCGCGCGTGTCAGGTCGTCGCCGCGAGGTCCAGTGCCGCGATGTAGCCGAACGTCATCGCGGGGCCGATCGTCGAGCCCGCTCCCGCGTAGCTGTGGCCCATGACGGCCGCGCTGGCGTTGCCCGCCGCGTACAGGCCCGGGATCACCGTGCCGTCCGGGCGCAGGACGCGGGCGCGGGCGTCGGTGCGCAGTCCGCCCTTGGTGCCGAGGTCACCCGGGACGATCTTGAAGGCGTGGAACGGGGGGAGCCACAGCGGGGCGAGGCAGGAGTTCGGGAGGACCACGGGGTCGGTGTAGTAGTGGTCGTAGGCGCTGTCGCCGCGGTGGAAGTCGGTGTCCTTGCCGCTCAGGGCCAGGCTGTTGAAGCGGCTGACGGTGGTGCGCAGGGCCGCGGCGGGGACACCGATCCGCCCGGCGAGCGCGTCCAGGGTCCACTCCTTGTACGCGGCTCCGGACGTGTACCAGGAGTCAGGGAACGTGAAGGTCGGCGCGACGTCCTTGAACAGGTAGCGGTTGCGGTAGTTCTGGTCGACGACCAGCCACGCCGGGATGTCCGGAGCGCTCGGGTTGCGGTCGTACATGGTGTGCACCACGTCGCTGTAGGGTCCGGCCTCGTTGACGAAACGCGCGCCGGCGGCGTTGACCAGCAGGCCGCCGGGCAGGGTGCGTTCGGCGAGGCAGAAGTAGGGCTCGCCGGGCAGCGGGATGGCCGGGCCCCACCATGCGTCGTCCATCAGGTCGAGCGCCGCCCCGGCCCGCCGGCCCGCCTGGATGCCGTCGCCGGTGTTCTCCTTGGCGCCCACCGTCCAGGCGGTCCCGATGGGCTGCCGCTGGAACTCGGCGCGCATCGCCGCGTTGTGCTCGAAGCCGCCGGAGCCGACGACGACCCCGCGCCTGGCCCTGACCAGTCCGGACGCGCCGTCGCGGGTGACCACCGCGCCGGTGACCGCACCGTTCTCCATGAGCAGGTCGGACATCGGGCTGTTCAGCCACACCGGGACCTGGGCGGCGAGCAGGCCGGCGCGCAGTCCGGCCGCGAGCGACTGGCCCATCGTCAGTGGTTTCTGGCCGAGCAGCGCCGCCTTGGTGCCGCGCGCCAGGCACTCGGTGGCGACGGCGGCGCCCTTCGCGCTCACGGCGGCGAGGGTGAGCCACTTGTAGTCGGCGCTGAAGACGACCAGGCCGGCCGGAACGGCCATGTACGCGGGGTTCAGGTGGGCGAGTTCCGCTCCGAGGATCGTGCCGTCGAGCTGGTCGGGCTCCATGGAGCGTCCGCCCGGCAGGCCGCCGGGGAGTTCCGGGTAGTAGTCGCTGTAGCCCTCCATCCAGCGGAAGCGCAGCGGGCTGTTGGCCATGACGAAGGAGATCATGGCCGGTCCGTTGCCGAGGAAGGCCCGCTGCCGGTCGGCCGGGACGTCCGGGCCCACGACGGCCGCGAGGTAGGTGGCGGCTTTCGCCGGGGTGTCGGGGACGCCCGCGGCGAGGATGACGGGGTTGTTGGGGATCCAGATGCCCGCGCCCGAGCGGGCCGCCGACCCTCCGAAGGTGGCCGCCTTCTCCAGGACGACGCAGCTAAGCCCCCGTTTCGCGGCGGTGAGCGCCGCGGTCATCCCGGCGGCTCCCGAGCCCACGACGACGACGTCGTACGTGCCGAGCAGGGGCAGGTCGGCCGCGGTGGCCGGGCCGGCGGCCGCGACGGCACCGGCGGCTTGGGCGGCTCCGGCGGCGAGCGCGAGGGAGGCGCCCGTGGCCGCGCCGAGCACCCGACGACGTGACGGGCCGGGGGCCGGGAGGGAAGGGGCAGGTCTGGCGGGCTCGGTGTTCGGGGACATGACGGGGCTCTCCAGCAGGGCGAGGAAATGTGTGGCTCTCCGTTGCTCCGGGAGCCCGACTGGCCCCCGCCGTACCGGTTCTGATGCAGCGTCAGGAATGTCGCGCGAGGGTCTTGTGAAGTCAAGAGCAAGCGGAGCAGAGCTCGCCGATCACCCCAAGATCGGACAGAAGTTACCAACCGGTATGTAGTGACTTAACAAGCCGGCAACAGTAGAACCTGTTCCCACTCATCGAGAGTGAGGAGTGTCACGTGGGTGACATCAACCAGCAGAACAACGATTCCAGGGGTGTTTCGCGCCGACGATTCATAGCTGGAACAAGTTCTATTCTTGGAGCAGTGAGCCTTGCCGGTCGCGCTGTCGCGGCCCCCGCGGTGATCGCCACGGCGGCCTCGTCCATCCCGTCCGGCGCACACGTCCCCGTCCTCGTGATCGGCACCGGATACGGCGGCTCCGTCGCCGCCCTGCGCCTCGCCCAGGCGGGCGTCGACGTGCAGATGGTCGAGATGGGCATGGCCTGGGACACACCGGGCTCGGACGGCAAGATCTTCGCCAACACGACCAGCCCGGACCAGCGTTCGTACTGGCTGCGGACCAGGACCAAACAGCCCCTCAGCAACTTCCTCGGCTTCCCCATCGACAAGGACATCCCCCGATACACGGGGATCCTCGACGCCGAGGAGATGGGCCAGATCATCGTGTACCAGGGCCGCGGTGTCGGCGGCGGATCACTCGTCAACGGAGGGATGGCGGTCACTCCCAAGCGGGAGAACTTCGGTGCGATCCTCCCGTCGGTGAACGCCGACGAGATGTACGCGACGTACTACCCGCGCGCCAACGCCACGCTCGGCACGGGCCTCATCGACCCGGCGTGGTTCGACACCACCGACTGCTACCAGTACGCGCGGGTCGGCCGGAAGCAGGCCCAGCGCTCGGGCTTCCCCTTCGT